>CAXBBA010000093.1:0-7043 GCA_963973805.1 uncultured Halieaceae bacterium
AAAAGCGGACAATTCATTTGCTATAAAAACCGGACAAATCTACTTGCTACCAACACTGTGCAGCAACACTTCGTTCAGGTATTACTGTATGTTTTACAATGATTTATGTCCGCAATTGGAGGATCGTGAATAGTGCACACCGAGGTGGCGGCGACGTTGATGGATATTGAAGGAGAGTTGCGCAACCTGTCCCTGTGGGAGAGCACGGCGCCGGATGCGGATGCGCTCGGGTCCACCCAGCCTTTCGCCGTCGACACGCTGACCCTGCCCCAGTGGTTGCAGTGGGTTTTCCTGCCCACGATGCGGCGCCTGATCGATGAGCGTCAGCCCCTGCCTTCGAAGTGCGGTATTACGCCCATGGCCGAGGAATATTTTCGCGGTCAGAATCTGCCGATCAACGGCCTGCTCGACGCGCTGGAGTCCATCGACCGTCAGCTCTGTATCGACGTGCCGGAATACAGCCTGCATCCCGCCGACGAGGGTTGATATTCTTTGTTCCGATGGACGCAGATAGTGCGATCGGGACCCGTCAAATTACCACTTCCCATGCACTGAGACCCTGCCTAAGCTTCACCTTACCCCGCACTGAACAGCGTTTGCTGCCCAGTGACGATAATGAATAAACAAGGGAAGCTCTCATGGTCAAGCCGTATCACCCCCGTGCACCGTTCTACCGTTCCGTCATTGCCACCGCCGTTGCTGCCTGCCTGCCCGGCGTAGCCCATAGCCAGATACTCGAAGAGGTGGTGGTCACCGCCCAGAAGCGGACGGAAAGCCTGCAGGATGTTCCGATTTCCGTGAGCGCCATGAGTGGCGACCGCATGGCGGAGGCGAACATCACGAATCTGGAGAGCCTCACCACCTATATTCCGAACTTCTCCATGAACCAGAGCGGCATCTCGAACAACATCACCATTCGCGGCGTCAGCTCCGGTATCAATCCGGGCTTCGAGCAGTCCACGGGCATGTATGTGGACGGCATCTACTACGGCCGGGGACAGCTATCCCGGGCACCCATGTTTGACCTGGAGCGCGTCGAAGTGCTGCGCGGTCCCCAGCCCATCCTGTTCGGTAAGAACAGCATCGCCGGGGCCGTGAGCATGATCACCGCCAGGCCGACGCAGGAATTCGAAGGCTCCATCTCCGCCCTCTACGAGACAGAGGAAAACCGCCAGGACTACCGCGTCGTGCTCTCGGGGCCCCTGACGGACACGCTGTCGGGACGCGTATCCCTGATGTACCGCGATCTGGATGGGGTCTACACCAACACCTTCACCGGCGGAGATGAGAAGCAGGAGGAGGAGCAGGTATTCCGCGGCTCCCTGCTCTGGCAACCGACGGATGACCTGTCCATCCATGGCAAGTATGAGCACAACGAGTTCGACGACAACGGGCGCAACGTGGAGCTGGCCGAAAGCATCGTGCGCGAGGACCTCGTGGGCACCGGCGTCGGCGTGGACTACATCACGGCGCTGGACAACTTCGTCAACATTGGCAATAACGTGCTGGGTCTGCAGCCGCCAATTGGCTACAGCGGCATTGATGGCGAGCTCGACCGCGTCCGTGGCGGGAATGGCGATTTCCACAACACCACCTCGGATGTCTTTGTGCTGACCATAGACTATGCCCTGGGCGACCACACGTTGACGTCCACCACCGGCTACCTCGAGTACGACTTTCAGCAGGACTGCGACTGCGACTTCACCAGCGCGACGATCTTCAACGCGCTCCAGGACGAACAGTTCGAGCAGTTCAGTCAGGAGATCCGCCTGACGTCCCCCGGTGGTGAAACGTTTGATTACATCGCCGGCTTCTTCTACCAGACCAGCGAGCTGGATTTTGAAGACAGCATCAACGTTCCCGAGAACAGCCTGCTGCGCCTGCTGAACCCGGGCTTCACCGACATTCGCACCAATCGCTTCGCCGAGCAGGAGAGCGATATGTGGGCCCTGTTCGCGCAGGTGACCTGGAACTTCAGTGACAGCATGCGCCTGATCGTGGGTGGTCGCTACAGCGAGGAAGACAAGGAGGCGACGAAGCGGCAGGTGCACATCGGCTCGGATGGTACCCAGTTCCCCGCCGTGGATCCCTCGGGGCAGACGCCGAACGTGCTCTGGGCCCTGAACCCGCTGTTCGGAGCCTTCAGCATCGAGCCCTATGAGCAAATCAACGGGCAGCGCGACGAGAAGGAGTTCAATCCCCTGGTGACGTTCCAGATGGACGTGCTCGACGACAGCATGCTCTATGCCACCTATGTCGAGGGATTCAAGGCGGGGGGCTTCGACATTCGCTCCAACGGTCACCCCGATCCGGCGGTTGTGAATGCCCAGAACCTCGGGCGTGGCCTGGATATCGTCGGTGTCTTCGAGTTCGAGGACGAATCTGCCGAGAGCATCGAGGTTGGCGGCAAGTTCCGCTTCGGCGGCGCCGTGGAGCTGAACGCGGCGCTGTTCTACACCGAGTACACCAATCTCCAGACCAGCCAGTTCGACGGCGTGCTGGGTTTCAATGTACGCAATGCGGGGGAAGCCGAGATCAAGGGCGTGGAACTCGATGGTCGCTGGGCGGTCACCCAGGGCCTGACGCTCAGCGGCTCCGTGGCCTACCTGGACTTCGAATACACGGACTTCAAGAACAACCAGTGCTACTTCGGTCAGCAGGTGCTTGATCCCGGTGCCGTGCAGCCCGACGGAGTGACCTGCGACGCCACGGGCAAGCGCAAGGAGTACACGCCGGAGCTGACGGGGGTGGTGAGCGCGGACTACGTGATGCCCCTGGGGGACAGCCTGGAACTGCGCACGACGGTGGATGTGGCCTACAGCGATGACTATATCTTCAACCCGACCCTCGATCCCCGCAGCGTGCAGGACTCTTACTACAGGTTGAACCTGCGCGTGGCCCTGGGCGATCAGGGGGGCAAGTGGGATATCGCCTTCATCGGGCAGAACCTCAACGATGAGGATGTGGTGACCTACGGCGGCGAAGGCCCGCTGGCGGGGGCTCTCACAGGGGGCACGGGCATCGGCTACTACAAGTTCCTGGACCGCCCTGCGACCTATGCGATCCAGGGTACCTATCGCTTCTAGGAATGTCCGGGGGGGCAGCGTGCCCCCGTCAGAGTCCGGCCGCCACCCGAAAGCGTGGCGGTTTTTTTATGCCAGGATGGCGACGGCGCGGGTCCAGCCCGCGGATGCTCCCTTGATCTTTACGGGGAAACAGCAGATCTCGAAGCCGTTCCCGGGCAGTTCCTGAAGGCGATGGAGTTTCTCCATCTGGAAGTAGCCGATTTCCCGGCCCGCCTTGTGTCCCTCCCAGACGATGGAGGGATCGCGGGTCTCGGCGAATTTGCGCGCCGTGTGCAGAAAGGGCGCGTCCCAGGACCAGGCATCGGTGCCCACCACCCGCACGCCGCGCTCCGTCAGGTACAGCGTCGCCTCCCGGCCCATGCCGCAGCCCCGGTGGATGTAGTCATCCTCACCATAGGCGGCGCCGGCACTGGTGTTCACCACCACGATATCCAGGGGCTGGAGCTCGTGACCGATGCGCGCCAGCTCCGCCTCGACATCGGCGGCGGAGGCCACGTAACCGTCATCGAAGGCCCGGAAGTCCAGCTTCACGCCGGGGCGGAAGCACCAGTCCAGCGGCGCTTCGTCGATGGTCCAGGCTCGCTCCCCGCCATCCATGGTGGAGTGGTAGTGCCAGGGGGCATCCATGTGTGTGCCGTTGTGCGTGTTCAGGTGCAGTTCTTCTACGGCCCAGGCTTCCCCGTCGGGAAGGTCGTTCTTCTCGAGGCCGGGGAAGAAGGGCATCAGCTGATCGTGGGTGCCGTCGTGGCGGTGATAGGTGACCTCGGGGCGGTAGGGTTCGGGGTCCGAGGCGATGTCATTCTCGATGGCAATGGACAGGTCGAGTATGCGGCGGCGGGGATTCAGCAGCAGCTCGGCGGTCTGGTCGGCGGCATTGGCAGGCATGGGAGCTCCTTGTCCTGGGGGCCTAGGCGGGCAGGGGCAGACGATAAACGCGGGCTGCGGTTCCCGTGAAGAGGGCGGTTTTCTCGGACTCCGACGCCCCGGCGACGAGCGTCTTCATGGCGTTGTAGTAAACGCGATAGGAGAGGGACGTGCGGTCCACGGGGAAGTTACTCTCGAACATGCAGCGCTCGGCGCCGAAGCGGTCCAGGGCGTGGTGATACCAGCGCCCCTGGGTGTCCAGGAGTTCGTCGGAGGTCGGGGGCCGATCGGCGAGGTGCCAGCCGAAGCCATTGTCGGGCATGGCCAGGCCGCCGACCTTCAGGAACACGTTCTCGCAACGGGCGAGCTCGTCCATCTGCTTGCGCCACACGGGAAAGATTTCGTCGTGGCGGCCCGCGAAGGAGCCCACGCCCAGGGGGCAGGCGAAGTGATCCATGACCATCACCGTGTCGGGGCAGGCGTGGGCCAGGTCCAGGTAGTCGCCGAGCTGAAAGTGGTGGAACCAGGAGTCGAAGCTCAGATCCCGCCGTGCCAGCGCTTTCACACCCTCGCGAAACGACGACTGGCGAAACAGATCGTCGGGGGCATCCCAGGGAATCACCATCTGCTCCCGATCCGCCATCGGTGAGCAGGCCCCCGCATGGCGGATGCCCTTGAAGAAGTCCCCGGCGAGCTCGAGATGGCCGTCGAGGGCCGCCTCGCGGTGTTCGCCGTCACTCAGGTCCACATGCCCCACCATCCCGAGGATGGGGGTCGGCAGGTCTTCCTGTGCCACCCGTGCCGCCTGCGCAAGCACGTATTCGGTTTCGCCCAGGGGCTTCAGGTGCTCCGGACCGTCCTCGCGATAGCAGGAGCTGCACTCCATGAACACGCTGCCGATGATCCGGTGGCCGGAGTCCGTGTCCCGGGCATAGTCATCGACGTTGTAGACATGGCCCATGAGGTCGGGCCAGAGGTGATGGTGTGGATCGATGATCGGCCGATCCGCATCAATGACGTCTTCGTCGACCTGGGCGAGCCAGGCGACCTGATCCTCGTGGAAGATGTTCATCGCGCATTCCTCAATATTTTTGTTAGGACGGATTCGCGTTGGTGATTTACAACGAAAAACGACCTCATGGTAGAGCCCGTTGGGCAGGATGCAAGTCCTGTTTAGGTCGTGTTTGCCGCTTTCGGGGCGCCTGTCTGGCTGCGGGTCGCTCTGAGCGGATCGCCAAAAAACGTCATCCCTGACAGGCTCGGCGGTGTCCATCCATGGACACCGACGTCCGCTCAGAGCGACCCGCAGCCAGACATGCTCCGAGCTTCGAACCCTGTCCATGAGCGGTGTCGGGCCCGCTTTCGAAGATGCGTGCGACGACTGCCACAGCGACTGAGGGGGTGCGCCGGACGGGGCCCGGTGGGCGTCAGCGTCCACGGAGGGACGCTGTCGAGCCTGTCAGGGATGACGCTTTTTGGCGACCCACCGGGACCCGTCCGGTGTGCTCCCTCAGTCGCCCCTGCCCCAGTCTCCCTGTATTGCGCTACACCCGCTCAATGACGGTGGTGATCCCCTGGCCGAGTCCGATGCACATGGTGGACACGCCGAGGGTCAGATCCCGGTCCTGCATCACCGTCAGCAGGGAACCCGTGATACGGGTGCCGGAGCAGCCGAAGGGATGACCCAGGGCGATGGCACCGCCGTGTACATTGACCTTGTCTTCCATGTCGTCGAGGAAATCCAGGTCCTTGAGCACCGGCAGCGCCTGGGCGGCGAAGGCCTCGTTGAGCTCCACCATCTCGATATCCTTGCTCGTCAGCCCCAGCTTCTTCAGGGCCTTCTTCGTGGACGGAACGGGACCGTAGCCCATGATGGACGGGTCGACACCCGCCGTGGTCATGGCGCGGATTCTCGCGATGGGCGTCAGGCCCAGGGCCTGGGCCTTCTCGTAGGACATCACCAGCATGGCAGAGGCGCCGTCGGAGATCTGCGAGGATTGCCCCGCGGTTACCGTGCCACCCTGGGGGTTGAATGCAGGGCGCAGCGACGCCAGGCCTTCGAGGGTGGTTTCGGGGCGAATCGTCTCGTCCTGCTCCACCGAGATCAGGGCGCCGCTCTCATCGTGGCCCTCGACGGGGATGATCTCGCGGGCAAACTTGCCTTCCACCGTCGCCTTGTGGGCGAGCTGGTGTGAACGCAGGCCGAGCTTGTCCTGATCTTCACGGCTGACACCGTGGATCATGGCCAGGTACTCGGCGGTCATGCCCATCATGCCCGCCGCCTTGGCGACGTTGCGGCCCATGCGCGGGTTGACGTCCACGTCGCCCATCATGGGCAGGTGGCCCAGGTGCTCCACACCACCGACCAGATACACATCGCCCAGGCCCGCCATGATGTTCGCGCTGGCGGTGTGCAGTGCGGACATGGACGACCCACAGAGGCGGTTCACGGTCTGGGCGGGAATCGTGAAGGGCAGGTCCGCGCCCAGCACGAGCATGCGCGCCAGGTTCATGCCCTGCTCGCCGCGCTGCAACACGCAGCCCCAGATCAGATCATCGATCTCGGCGGGATCGAGCTTTTCGTTGCGCGCCAGCAGGCCCTTGATCCCCGCGACGGACAGGTCATCGGCGCGGACGTTGCGGAAGCAGCCGTTCTTTGAGCGGCCCATGGCGCTGCGGGCGTAGTCGACGATGACCGCATCTCTTGCATTAACACTCATGTCAGTTCTCCCAGCGATCAGTAGTAGGTTTTGCCGTCGGCAAGCATGGCCTGCATACCGTCGGTCAGTTCGTAGGCTTTGCCGAGGTCGGCAAACTTTTTGGATTGCTCGGCGATGGTGGTCAGGCCGATGCTGTCCATCCAGCGGAACACGCCGCCGCGGAAGGGCGGGAAGCCGATGCCGTAGAGCAGGGCCAGGTCCGCCTCGGCGGCGGAGCCGACGATGCCCTCTTCGAGGCAGCGCGCCAGTTCCGTACACATGGGCAGCATCATGCGGAAGATGATGTCGTCGCGGTCGAACTCGCGGCGCTCCGCCACATGGGGGGCGATGAGCGCGTAGGTCTCCTCGTCCACGGTCTTCTTCGGCTTGCCAC
>CAXBBA010000094.1:0-7040 GCA_963973805.1 uncultured Halieaceae bacterium
TGCGCTCCCTGGGCATGGACCGCAGCGCCATATTCAATGGCGAGGTGATGTTCGTGGTGCGGGACCTGGCGGTGAATTACCGCGCGCCCGCGCGCCTCGATGATCTGCTGGAGGCCACCGCCACCCTCGCGGGCATCGGCGGAGCCTCCCTGGACCTGCGCCAGACCGTGCGCCGCGGGGACGAAACGCTCGTGGAGGCGGACGTCCGCCTGGCCTGCGTGGACCCGGCCAGCCTGAATCCCCGTCGCATCCCCAAAGTCATGCTTGCTACACTGCGCGCCGCGCAGCATCCCTCCGGAGACTAACCTTGGACGAACAACTCAGCCTCATCGACCTGGTACTCCACGCCGGGCCGACGGTAAAAGCGGTGATGGCCGTGCTCCTGGCCGCCTCTGTGGCCTCCTGGTTCATGATCGTCCAGCGCGTGCTGTACTTCCGCGGCGCGGGCGCCGAGATGCTCGATTTTGAGGAGCACTTCTGGTCCGGCGTCGATCTCGCCGACCTGTACCGCGAGGGCAACGAGCGGGCGGCGGACGGCGAAATGATCATCGGCATGGAAGGCGTGTTCCGCGCCGGATTCAAGGAGTTCTCCCGCCTCGCGCAGCAGTCCGACATGGATGCCGACGCCATGCTCGAGGGCGCCCGGCGCGCCATGCGCGTGGCCATGTTGCGTGAAGAGGAGCGTCTCGAGAAACACCTGCCGTTCCTGGCGAGCGTGGGTTCCACCAGCCCCTACATCGGCCTGTTCGGCACCGTCTGGGGCATCATGCACAGTTTCCGGGGGCTGGCGAATACCTCCCAGGCCACGCTGGCGACGGTGGCTCCGGGCATCTCCGAGGCCCTCGTGGCAACAGCCATGGGCCTGTTCGCAGCGATCCCGGCGGTCATGGCCTATAACCGCTTTGCCGCGCGCGTGGACACCTGCGGCAAGCGCTACGACACCTTCGTCGACGAATTCTCCAGCATCCTGGGGCGCCAGGCCTACGCCCTGCGCGCGCGCCAGCGCGAAGGACGCTCCTGATGCGCCAGCGCGCCCGTTTCCGGCCCATGGCCGAGATCAATGTGGTGCCCTACATTGATGTGATGCTGGTGCTGCTGATCATCTTCATGGTGACCGCGCCCATGCTCATGCAGGGCGTGAAGGTCGATCTGCCCCAGGCGAATACGGAGCCGGTCGAAAACCAGGACAGCGAGCCCGTGATCGTGTCCATCAATGCCCAGGCACAGCTGTTCCTGAACCTCGGTGGCCAGGAAGACCAGGTGCTGTCCCTGGCGACGGTGCAGCAACGCGTCGGCGCGGTGATCCGCCGCAGCCCGGGCAAGCCGGTGTTGGTCTGGGGCGACAAGGCGGTGCCCTACGGTGAGGTGGTCAGCCTGATGGCTGCACTGCAGGAGGCTGGCGCCGAAGGCGTGGGGCTGGTGACCGAGGACCCGCGATGACCCGGGACTGGTACACCCTGGGCCAACTGACACTCCTGCCCCTGGCGGGAACCCTGGCCCTGCACCTGGCGATCGTTCTGATCATGGTGCTGCGCTGGGAGCCGGATAGCGACGCCCGGACCATCGAAGCGCGGGTGCTGCCGCCCTCGGTGATCAACGCCACGTTGATTGATGCCGCGTCCCTCAAGCCGAAGAAGACCGTGCGCAAGACGCCGCCGAAAGCCGCGCCGAAACAGACCGTGAAAGCCTCGCCGCCCCCGAAGAGCAGGCCGGCGCCGGCGCAGAGCGCGAGCACCGCGCCGCCGAAGGAGGCACCAAAGGCGTCGACGAAGCCGGCCCCGGCCAAGGCTGAGCCCAAGGTCGAAAAACGCATCAGCGCTGAGGAGCTGGCGGCCATCAGTCGCCGGGAGCTCGCCGCCGCCGTCGAAGCCGAAGATTCCGTCACCGTTGCTGTGACCGCCGAAGAAATGTCCGCCAGCTATGCCGCGCTTATCCGCGACACGGTGGTGGGCTACTGGAGCCGCCCCGCCAGTGCCCGCAACGGCATGGAAGCGCTGCTGGCGATCCAGTTGGTGCCCACGGGCGAGATCGTATCGGTTACCGTGATCCGCTCCAGCGGCAGCACCGCCTTTGACCGCTCGGCAATCAATGCGGTAGAAAAGGCAGCGAGCTTTCCGGAGCTGCGCAATCTTCCTGCGCGGGAGTTCGAAAAGACCTTCCGCCGTTTTCAACTCCTGTTCAGACCCGAGGACCTCCGTTACTGATGGCCCGTCTAGCGCTCTCTCTCTTCATTCTGTTGCTGCCCGCGCTCGCGCAGGCGCAGCTGGTTATCGAAATCACCCAGGGTGTGGACGATCCCACGCCCCTGGCGGTGGTGCCCTTTGCCTGGGAGGGGCAGGGCACGGCACCGGAGGACCTTGCCCAGGTGGTGCAGGAGGACTTTGCCCGCAGCGGTCAGTTTGATCCCATAGATCGTGCGGACATGCTGGGATTCCCCAGCCGTGAAGACGAGGTCTTCTACCGGGACTGGCGCGCCATCGCGAGCGAATACCTGCTGATCGGTCGCGTGCGCGGCGAGGGCCCGAACCTCACGGTGCATTACGAGCTGTACGATGTGCTGCGCCAGGCGCGGATTCTCGAGGGGAATCTCACGAGCTCCGTCGGTGAGGCGCGCATGCTGGCGCACCGGGTGTCCGACGCCGTCTACGAGAAGCTCACGGGCATCCCCGGCGCCTTCGCCACACGCCTGATCTACGTCTCGGTCACGCGTAATCCCACGGGCAAGGACTATTTCCGCCTGACCCTGGCAGACGCCGACGGCGCGCGGCCCATCGTGCTGCTGGAGTCGCGGGAGCCGATCATGTCGCCCAGCTGGTCGCCGGACGGCACCCAGGTCGCCTATGTGTCCTTCGAAACTGGGCGTCCCGCCATCTTCCGCCAGGTGCTGGCCACGGGAGAGCGGGAGCAGCTGACCAACTTCCGGGGCCTCAACAGCTCCCCGGCCTGGTCGCCGGACGGCAACACGCTGGCCATGGTGCTGTCCAAGGACGGCAGCCCCGATATCTACCTGATGGATATGGCGAGTCGCCGCCTGACGCGGATCACGCGCCACTACGCCATCGACACGGAACCCAGCTGGATGCCCGACGGCGGCTCCTTCCTGTTCACGTCGGATCGCGGTGGCCGGCCACAGATTTACCGCTACGACCTGCGCAGCGGTCTGACCGAGCGCGTGACCTTCGAGGGCAGCTACAACGCCCGGGCTCGCGTTGCCCAGGACGGCCGCAATGTGGTGCTGGTGCACCAGCGCAACGGCCAGTTTCAGATCGCCATCCACGACCTGGTGACCAGCCGTATGCAGGTGCTGACGAACACGGAACTTGACGAAAGTCCGAGTATCGCACCCAATGGTTCCATGGTATTGTACGCGACCAAGTTTGGTGATCGTGGCATTCTGTCTGCGGTGTCTGTGGACGGTGGGGTCAAGTTCCGGCTCCCCTCCCGCAGCGGTGACGTTCGTGAGCCCGCCTGGTCACCCTACGTAAAGTACTAGAAATTTAATGCATTCGAGCGGCGCAGGTAGTAGTTTTCCGACCAGGGGTCGGGCCTGTTTCGCCTCGGTGAGGCCTGTAATCGTGCCGTTTCCCTGCGGCGCCAGTTTTAAGACCGTTTCGTAAGGACGCTTGATATGAAACCCATCTCCGTAGCCGGCAAGGCCGTAACCCTGCTGTTTACCGCCGCATTCCTCGTCGCCTGTTCCAGCACCGACACCAAGGAAGCGGATGACGCGGCTGCCGCAGCCGCCGCGGCTGAAGCCGCCGCTGCCGATGCAGCCCGCGAAGCCGAGCGCCGCGCCGAAGCCGCAGCCGCTGCGTCCCAGCGTGAGCTGGAACAGGCCGCCATGGCCGCCGGCACCGTGTTCTACTTCGACTTCGACAGCTCCACGCTCAAGCCCTCGGCCCAGGCGGCGCTGGACGCGCACATCGCGCTGCTGCGCAGCAACGATCGCAGCGTGCGCCTCGAAGGTCACACTGACGAGCGCGGTACGCGGGACTACAACATGGCTCTTGGCGAGCGTCGGGCGAACGCAGTGCGCGACTACATGGTCGTCAACGGCGTGGCCAGCTACCGCATCGAAACGGTCAGCTACGGTGAAGAACAGCCCGTGGCCTATGGCAGTGGCGAGAGCAACTGGTCCAAGAATCGTCGCGTAGAACTCAAGTAAGGCGTAACGAGCGGGGTACTCCATGAAGAGCGATCGCGCTCGCCGTACGCAATTCGGGCTGGTCCAGTGGACTGGCCCGTTTGCGTTTCTGGCATTGGTCTCCACGGGTCTGGCGGCCCAGGAATACATTGACGTAGAAGCGGAGCGGCGCGCTGCCCAGGCAGCTCCTGCGCCGTCGACCGGTGCTGCCGTCAGCTACGGCGCGGCGGCTGTGTCTGCTGCGACCACGACGCGGAGCCTGCCGCCGCCAGCGGCCCGGGCCACCGATAACATTGGCGGTCTGTTCAATCAGGTACAGCAGCTGCAGCAGGAGGTGATGCGCCTCAACGGTCTGGTGGAACAACAGGCCTACGAGCTGCGCACGCTCAAGGAACAGAGCCTGGAGCGCTACATGGACATCGACCGGCGCCTCGCGGCGGGCGGTGCTGCTCCGGCGGCGGGTTCCGTGGCCGGAGGAGCCAGCTCCAGCGGCAGCTCCGGCGCAAGTTCGGGCGCTGTGGTGCAGCCGGCCGGGGGCACCTCGGCGGCGGAGCAGCCGGGAGAGGGCGATGCCTACCGGGCGGCCTATGCGCTGGTGCGAGGCCAGGAATTCGATCAGGCGGTTTCCGCCTTCAATCAGTTCCTGCAGAACTTCCCCGACGGTCGCTATGCGGCCAATGCGCACTACTGGCTCGGGGAGCTCGATCTGGTGATCGACCCCGCGGACCCCGAGGCTTCGCGCCAGTCCTTCATGCTGCTGCTGAACCAGTATCCGGACAATGCGAAGGTGCCCGATGCGCTGTACAAGCTCGGTCGCGTGCATTTCATCAAGGGCAACAGTCAGCGTGCGCGGGAGTATCTTGAGCGAGTGATGCGCGAGTATCCGGATAGCTCTGCGGCCCGCCTCGCCAGCGATTTCATCGACCAGAACCTCTGATCATGGGCGCAGCGGTCGCGAACACCGCCGCGGCTGACCGGGACACGCTGCGGATCACGGAAATCTTCTACTCCCTGCAGGGAGAGGCGCGCACCGTGGGTCTGCCGACGGTGTTCGTGCGCCTGACCGGCTGCCCCCTGCGCTGCGTCTATTGCGATACGGAGTACGCCTTTCAGGGGGGCGAGTTGTTGAGCCTGGAGGCCATCGAGGCGCAGGTGGCGGACTATGGGCCGGGCTATGTCACGGTCACCGGTGGTGAGCCCCTGGCCCAGCCCAATTGCCTGCCACTGCTCCACCGCCTCTGTGATCAGGGCTACGAGGTGTCCCTGGAAACCAGCGGTGCCATGGACGTGGCTGCTGTGGACCCGCGGGTGGTGAAAGTGCTGGACCTCAAGACGCCGGCCTCGGGCGAGATGGGGCGCAATCTGTACACCAACGTGGAACACCTCACGCCCCGGGACCAGGTGAAGTTTGTGATCTGTGACCGGGCAGACTATGAGTGGTCGCGCTTCAAGCTCGACGAGTACGCACTGGCGAGCCGCGTGTCCGATGTCTTGTTCTCCCCCAGCCACGGCGAAGTCGCGCCGCGGGAGCTGGCGGAGTGGATCCTGGCGGACCGCCTCCCCGTGCGGATGCAGCTGCAGCTGCACAAACTGCTCTGGGATGACGGTCCCGGCCATTAAGTTCAGGAACATGCTATGAACACCGAAGCGCGCAAAGCGGTGGTACTCGTCTCCGGAGGGCTGGATTCCACGACGGTGCTGGCGCTGGCCCGGCAGCAGGGCTTTGCCTGCTACAGTCTCAGCTTCGATTACAGCCAGCGCCATCGCGCGGAGCTGTTCGCTGCGGAGCGAGTCTCCGCCACTCTGGGAGATGTGGAGCACAAGGTCGTGCGCCTCAATCTGGACAGCATCGGCGGATCGGCGCTGACCGATGACGCGATCGCCGTGCCCGAAGAAGAGACCGAAGGAATCCCCGTCACCTACGTGCCCGCGCGCAACACCGTGTTCCTGTCCATCGCCCTGGGCTGGGCCGAGGTGCTGGGAGCGACGGACATCTTCATCGGGGTGAATGCGGTGGACTACTCCGGGTACCCGGATTGTCGTCCCGCGTTCATCGACGCCTTTCAGCAGCTGGCCAACGTGGCGACCCGGGTGGGCGCCGAAGGCGGTCGCTACACGATTCACACGCCCCTGATGGAGCTGGGCAAGGACGATATCGTCAAGCTCGGTGCCCAGCTTGGCGTGGATTACAGCCAGACCGTATCCTGCTATCAGGCGACGGATGACGGCCGCGCCTGTGGTCGTTGTGACGCCTGCCGCCTGCGTCGCGAGGGCTTCGAAAAGGCCGGTCTCGCGGACGTAACCCGCTATGCCTGAGCCTCGGCCTTGCCGTCAGTGGCGCTTCGCCGCACGGTCGGCGAGACCGGGCGCCGCCCCTGGGACCCTGCACTGGAGAACATCATGAGAGTCTGCCTTTACCTGTTGAGTCTGCTCTGCCTGTCGGCCACCACCCACGCCGCGGAGGTTACGCACCTGAATCGCAGCGGGGCCCTGCCGGGCGGCCTCCCGTTCTCGGAGGCGGTGCGCGTGGACGACACGCTGTACCTGTCGGGACAGATTGGCATGGTCCCGGGGGAAGGGGTCCTTGCCGAAGGGGGCATGGACGGAGAAGCGCGTCAGACCATGGAGAATATCCGGGCGGTGCTGCAGGCCAATGGCTTGACCATGAAGGATGTGGTCAAGTGCACGGTCATGCTCGAGGACATCGCCGAGTGGGGAGCTTTCAACCGCGTGTACGAGAGTTTCTTCGAAGCACCTTATCCTGCGCGCAGCGCTTTTGGTGCCGATGGCCTGGCCCTGGGGGCGCGCCTGGAGGTGGAATGCATGGCGGTCTATTCCCGCTGACTCCCTCGTCCACGGCGGCGTCGAAAATTCATGAAATTTTCTTGAAATCTCC
>CAXBBA010000095.1:0-7034 GCA_963973805.1 uncultured Halieaceae bacterium
CCCGGCAGGCGGCGCTGGACGCCTACGGAGAGAGCAAGTCAGCCGCGGCGGCGCAGGCGAATTAGCTCCGCCATGATCGACACCGCGATCTCCGTCGGTGTCTTGCTGCCGATATCCAGTCCCACCGGCGCGTGGAGGCGGTTGATCGCCGCGTCGGACAGGCCGAGCAAAGCAAGGCGCTCACGCCGGGCTTCCGTCGTGCGCAGGGAGCCCAGGGCTCCCACGTAGCCCGTCCCGGATTCCAGCGCCACCATCAGCGCCATGTCATCGATCCGCGGATCATGGGTAAGGGTGATGACCAGGGATTGGGCGTCCCCCGCGTGGGCACTCACCGCATCGTCGGGCATGCCACCGAGCAGGGGCACGTCGGGACCCCGCCAGTCGGCCCGGGCCTCTTCGCGGGGATCGCAAACCAGCACGTCGTAATCCAGAGCGAGGGCGAGCTCCGCCACGCTCGCCGCCAATTGTCCCGCTCCTACCAGCAACAGACGCTCGCGGGGTCCAAAGCTCTGAGCGAGGGCTTCTGCATCGAATGCCAGGGCCTGGAAACCTGGCGCAGCCTCCAGCGTCGTGTGCCCGGTCGCGCAATTCACGCGTCGCCGTACGGAGCGCCGCCCCTCGAGGGCCGCAACAACTCCGTCCAGCCAGGCGCGATCCCGCGAGGGAGAGAGCTCCTGGAGGAACACCGTGAGATGGCCGCCGCAGGGGAGGCCCAGGCGCGCATTCTCTTCCGCGCTAACGCCATACTGGAGAATCTCCGGGGAAGCACCGGAGAAACTGCCCGCCGCAATCGCCGCCGCCAGCTCCTCCTCTACACAGCCCCCGGACAGGGACCCCACCTGCCTGCCGGGTGGCAGAAACAGGGCCATGGAGCCTGCGGGCCGGGGTGAAGACCCGTGCACCGCCGCCACGGTAGCCAGCCAGCACCCACGCCCATCACGCAGCGCTGCTGCCGCTTCCAACAATACTTCTCTATCCTGGGAATGCATTCGTACGGGTCAACCGAGTCAGGGTCTGGACAGGGTGTAGGCACCCCGCTGGAAGCGCGTGGCTACAAAGTCGATGAACGCCCGGACGCGCAGCGGTATGTTGTCCCGGGATGGGTAGCACAGGTACAGGCTGTGCAGATTTGCCGCGTACTCGTACATCACCAACTCCAGCTCCCCTCTGCGAATGAAATCGCGAGCATAGTAGCCATTCATCTGCAGCAAGCCCATACCCCGTACGCCCGCCTCCACCGCGGCCTCGGGGTCGTTGAAGGTAAAGGGCCCTTTGGTCACCAGCCTCTGTGTTTCTCCATTGATTTCGAAGGCCCACTCGAACTGCGTACCGCCGTAGAAGCGGAACTGCAGGCAATCGTGTTCCTCCAGCGCCTGGGGATGGGACGGCCGACCTCGCGCCTCGAGGTATGAGGGAGCGGCCATCGTGTACAGCGGCAGGGCCGCCAACTCCCGGGCGATCATGCGCGAGTCGGACGGCGTTCCCATGCGGAACGCGACATCCACCGGATCATCGATGAAGTCCCGTACCCGCTCACTCGCATCCAGATCGATCTCGATCAGGGGGTGTGCGGCGCGAAATTCGCACAGTAGAGGCACAAGGGAACGCACAGCGAAGTGCTTCGACGCACTGATGCGCAGGGGGCCGGCGACGAGCCCCCGGCTCTCCTGGAACAGGTAATCGATCTCTTCGAGTTCCCGCAGCGGCGTACGGGCACGCTGGAACAGCAACGACCCTTCCGGCGTCAGGCTCATCTTGCGCGTCGTGCGATTGAACAGTTTCACCCCGTACTCCGCCTCGAGGCGTCGGACGTTCTGACCCACCGCTGCCGCCGAGATACCCAATGCCCGCGCCGCAGCGGCAAAACTCCCGAGCTCGGCCGTACGCATGAAAGAGGCGAGCGTTGTTGATGCATGCATACTCATTGCAAACATTACCTTCTTAAAACATAAACGCTATCTTAGTTAACTTTCATGGATAATGCTTTATAAACTTCATAACAACGAGCGGGAGGTATCTATGACGCAGCTGGTTTATCTAATTAACAAACGCACCGACCTGGACTCAAAAGGGTTCGCCAAGGCTTGCGGGGACTACCTGGCGCTCCTCGATACCCACGCGAACACCCTGCTCATCAAGGACTTCCAGGTCCAGACGCACACCGCAACCCCCTGTGAAACCTGCTTCGTAGAGCCGCGGAGGCTCGCCCAGCGCAGCTACGACGCCCAGATCACCGTGTCCTGGGACACGATCGATGACTACTGCGCCGGCGCTGGCTCAGCCCAGGGCATCGCGGCCATGGATGAACTCACAAAAGCCGAAAAGGGTTTCATCGACCTGGGCCACTCCCAGGCATTCTTTGTAGACCCGGTCAGTTAAGCCCCAAAAAACCAACCAGTATTAGAAACATATACTTCCTTAAACATAAATATAACTCGGTATTTTCAATCTAATAACGCTCTTCTATCCTAGACGAATGAGAATTGGTCTCGTTGTTTCGTGTGGCCACAGGATTTTGGAGAGTTATCATGGGTACTCGTTCCGTTAAACGAGCGACGATTTACGGCTTGAGCGCATTCGTGGCGGTTGTCGCCATCGGGCTGGGGAACGGAAAGCTGGGCCATGTGAAGGCTGAGGTGCCGGTGGACGCCTCTGCGCCGGCTGCGCCGCGCGTCGGCTTTACCTACCCCACCACGCAAACCATTACGGACTGGGATGAATACACGGGCCGCTTCGAAGCGGTGCAAAGCGTGGAAATACGTGCCCGGGTATCCGGCTACCTCACGGAGATTGCTTTTACCGGTGGCGACATCATCGAAAAGGGTGAGTTGCTGTTTCGCATCGACCCCCGCCCCTTCGAAGCGGAACTCGACGCCGCTGAAGCGGCGCTGGTGAGCGCCCAGGCGGCGCTGGAAAATGCCGAGAGTGAAGCAACCCGGGGTCAGAATCTGCTCAAGCGCGGCGCCATCAGCCAGGAAGACGCCGATCGCCGTCAGCGGGACCTGCGCCAGGCTGTGGCACAGCGCGCCCTGGCTGAAGCAGATGTCACGCGCGCCGCACTGAACCTCGAGTTCACCGAAGTTCGCGCCCCCATCACGGGCCGCATCTCGGACGATTTCGTCAGCGAAGGTAATCTGATTGTCGGTGGGGCCTCCGGCGGCACCCTCCTTAGCACCATCGTGTCCCTGGACCCAATCCACTTTGAGTTCACCGCCAGTGAAGCGGACTACCTGAAGTATCAGCGTCTGGCACAGCAGGGGGAACGCCCCAGCGGCCACACGGAACACCACCCCGTGCGCGTCAAACTCATGGACGAAGACCACTTCGCCCACGAGGGACACCTGTCCTTCGTGGACAACCATATCGACCACTCCACGGGCACCATGCGTGGACGCGCCACCCTCCCCAACCCCGACGGGTT
The DNA here is from genome assembly GCA_963973805.1 of uncultured Halieaceae bacterium. Taxonomy (GTDB): domain Bacteria; phylum Pseudomonadota; class Gammaproteobacteria; order Pseudomonadales; family Halieaceae; genus Congregibacter. The sequence continues at coordinate 3,422 of CAXBBA010000095.1, forward strand.
CCTCTCTCCCGGCATGTTTGGTCGCCTGCAACTCCTCGCCTCGGGAAAGTATGACGCGATCATGATCCCGGACAGCGCGGTGCAGACGGACCAGGGGCAAAAATTTGTATGGACTGTGCTCCCCAACGACACGGCGCAGCGTCAGGTCGTGGAACTGGGTCCCATGCTGGACGGCCTGCGCGTTGTAAAAGAAGGTCTTGAAGCCACCGATCGCATCATCGTGGACGGTTTCCAGTTCCTGCGGGCTCATGCTGCCGTGACACCCGTTGCGATCGACGAAGACGGTCTAGTCGCCGCGCGCTAAGCCCGCTGCGTTACAGGAGCATACCGCCATGCGTTTTGCGCACTTCTTTATCGATCGCCCAATCTTTGCCAGTGTGATCTGGACGCTGCTGATGATTGTGGGGTTCGTTGCCTACCAGTCCCTGCCGATCGCGCAGTACCCCAACATCGCGCCGCCTACGATCCGGGTGTCCGCAAGCTATCCCGGTGCTTCCGCCGAAACCATCGCGGACACCGTTGCGGCCACGCTGGAAGAAGAGATCAACGGCGTTGAGAACATGCTGTATATCTCGTCCCAGTCCACCTCCGCCGGCAGCGCCACAATCACCGTCACCTTTAAACCGGGCACGGACCTGGACACGGCGCAGGTGCTGGTACAGAACCGCGTATCCCTGGCGGAGCCCCGCCTGCCCGAGGCGGTGCGCCGCCTGGGCATCTCGACGCTGAAGGCGAACCCGGACGCCCTGCTGGTGGTACACCTGTACTCGCCGGATGAAAGCCGCGATCAGCTCTATATCTCCAACTACGCCCGCCTGCAGATGCGCGACCAGCTGCAGCGGCTCGAGGGTGTGGGTGAAATCCAGTCCTTCGGCTTTCGCGAATACTCCATGCGCATCTGGATCGACCCGGATCGCGCCGCCGCCCTCGGCCTCACCGGCGCCGACGTACTCAGTGCGTTACAGGCGCAGAACGTCGAGGTCGCCAGCGGCGTTCTCGACGCTCCCCCGACCAATAGTCAGGGCGCTTTCGAAGTCAGCGTCCAGACCCTGGGGCGTTTGACGGATGCCGATGCCTTTGAGGACATCGTGATCAAGAGCGGCAGCGATGGGCGTCAGGTGCGCCTGCGGGATATCGCTCGCGTCGAGCTTGGCGCCCGGGATTACAACACCAACGCCCGCCTGGATCGCTCCCCGGCCCTGGCCATGCTCTTTACCCAGCAACCGGGATCCAACGCGGTGGAGACCGCGGATCGCGTCCTTGATGCTGTGGAGGAAATGGCTAGGAATTTCCCCGAGGGCCTGGCCTATCAAGTGATCTACAACCCCACGGAGTTTGTCGCCGAGTCCATCCATGAGGTGGAGAAGACGATTTTCGAGGCGGTTATCCTCGTTTCGCTGGTGGTGTTCCTGTTCCTGCAGAGCATTCGCGCGTCCATCATTCCCATCGTCGCCATCCCCATCTCCCTCATCGGGACCTTCGCCGTTATGCAGGCGTTCGGTTTCTCCCTGAACAACCTGTCGCTCTTCGGCCTTGTGCTCGCGATCGGCATCGTGGTGGATGACGCCATCGTGGTAGTGGAAAACGTCGAGCGCAAAATGCACGAGGGCATGAATGCCCGGGAAGCGGCCTACTCCACCATGGACGAGGTGGGCGGAGCCCTGGTGTCCATTGCCCTGGTGCTGTCAGCGGTATTCATACCCACCGCGTTCCTCGAGGGCATCTCGGGCGAGTTCTACCGCCAGTTCGCGATCACCATCGCAGGCGCCACTATCATCTCGGCGGGCGTTTCCCTGACGCTCTCACCGGCGCTGGCGGTGATGCTGCTCAAGCCAAAGAGAAGCGGCGCCGAGCTCAAACTCTGGGAGCGCCCCCTGGCGGGATTCTTCCGTGCCTTCGACCGAAACTTTGAGGCCACCGCGAATCGCTATGCCGCGACGGTGCGCAAGCTTGTGCGCCTCAGCCTGGCCGTGCTGCTCGTGTACGGCGGCCTGGTGCTCCTGGCCGGATACCAGTTCCAGAACGTCGCCCGGGGATTCATTCCCTCTGTGGATCAGAACTACCTGATCACCATTGTGCAACTGCCCCCCGGCGCCTCCCTGTCCCGGACAGAAACCGTCATGGACCGCGTTATCGATACGGGGCTGTCCCACCCCCACGTTGATCATGCAGCGGCGTTCGCGGGATTGAATGCAGCCACCTTCACCACCGCCTCGAATGCGGCGGCCATCTTCTTTTCGCTGTCGGACTTCGATGAGCGCCTGGCCGAGGGCTATGACCGGGACCGGATTGTTGAGGACCTGCGGGCTTCCCTGGGCGACATACGCGATGCATTTATCATGGTTGTTCCGCCGCCGCCCATTCGAGGTGTGGGGAACGCCGGTGGTTTCAAGGGGTACGTGCAGGATCGCAGTGGCGCCGGATACGCCGCGCTCGAAGCGCAGGCCTGGGCATTGGCCGGTGCAGCCAACGAAGCCCCCGCCACCACCTCGGCCTTCACGACTTTCAGCACCCGCACACCCCAGCTGTTCACTGATATTGACCGGGTAAAAGCGGAACAGCTCGGAGTGTCCGTGGCGGACGTTTTCTCTACGCTGGAGCTCCTGCGCACTCGCAACGCCAATGGTGACATGGTCCCCATCGGTACCGTTGCGACCTTCAAGGACATCACAGGGCCGAACCGCGTCGCCCGCTACAACCTCTATCCCGCCGCCGCTGTGCAGGGTGATGTCATGCCTGGTTATTCCACCGGGGATGGACTGGATACGATGGAAGACCTCGCGGCAACGGTGCTCGCGCCTGGCTTTAACTTCGAATGGACCGAAGTCGCACTTCAGGAACGCTCGGCCTCGGGCACGGCTGCCGTCGCCTTCGGTCTTGCGGTCCTCTTTGTATTTCTGCTCCTGGCCGCCCAGTACGAAAGCCTTACCCTGCCTCTGGCGGTGATTCTCATCGTACCCATGTCCCTCCTCGCCTCTCTCACCGGCGTTCTGGCTCGCGGTCTCGATATGAATATCCTCGTGCAGATCGGCTTCGTGGTGCTCATCGGTCTGGCGGCGAAGAACGCGATCCTCATCGTGGAGTTCGCCAAGCAGGCCCGGGAACGGGGGGCAAGCCTGTCTGACGCGGCAGTGGAAGCAGCGCGATTGCGACTGCGCCCCATTGTCATGACCTCCTTTGCCTTCATCCTTGGCGTCGTGCCGCTGATGGTAGGCACGGGTGCCGGCTACGAAATGCGCCAGTCCCTGGGCACGGCGGTATTCTTCGGCATGCTCGGGGTAACGATCTTCGGCCTGTTTTTTACGCCCGTGTTCTACGTCGTAGCCGAGTCCCTGGGAGATCTGCTTCGGAAAAAACCTGCAGATACGCCGACGGGAAACCCCGCTACGGCGGAGCAGAGCTAGAATCAGGAGGGTGAAGCGCCGGGACTCCCGTTTACGCGGCAGCTGTCACAGCGTGACCGTAGTCTGTTCATCGGAACTGATATCTACCTGCTGCGTGGTGTCCCCGCTACGCAGCAGGTAATTTCCTGCCGGTAGCGTGAGATTCTCTCCCGGCATCCCCGTCGCTACCGCCTCCCCCGACTCCGGGTTCAGCACCTCATAGGGACCGG
>CAXBBA010000096.1:0-6973 GCA_963973805.1 uncultured Halieaceae bacterium
CCCCAGGGACAGGTTGAAGGCCTCCCCCGTGGGCGAGAATCCCAGGCAGTTGAGCAGCACCAGGCTGCCGGAATCCAGCAGCGAATTGATGGCGGTGGTATCCACACGACGCACGCGGCCGGTCCACTGGTAATCCACACCTTCGACGACCCCGAGGGGCTGGGCGACGACGAAGTTGCCCGAGGCGACGCGGAGCTTGGCGCCCTGCATGGGGGAGTTGGGCAGGCCCAGGGACAGCATTGCCTCAATCTCGAGGCGCTGGGCACCTACTACCTGCTGTAGCAGGGGCAGCGTGGTGCCATCGGTGATGCGGCGGCCCTCGTGGAACGCGCTCGCATGGCCCGCTTCGGCGAGCCTTGCGTCGGCCTGGGGCCGGGAGCCATGCACCAGCACCAGGCGCACCCCGAGGCTGCTCAGCAGGGCGACATCGTGGAGCAGCCCCGGCAGCAGGCCTTTCTGCTGCATCGAGCCGGGAATCATGATCACGAAAGTGGCGCCGCGGTGCAGGTTGATGTACGGCGCGGTGTTGCGGAACCAGGCTATGGGGGCGTCGGTGGAAGAGGTCATGGGTTCATGGCGGCGTCTGTCGGTGCTTAGCCAAAGATACCGCGGAGCGTATAGAAAAAGATAACCGCGAGGATTGCGCCCGCGGGCAGGGTGATGAGCCAGCTCATGAAAATGGAGCCGATAACCCGCAGGTCGATGGCCGCGATACCCCGGGCCAGGCCGACGCCCAGCACCGCACCCACCAGGGTGTGGGTGGTGGAAATGGGCAGGCCCGTGCCCGAGGCGAACACGACGGTGGTGGCGGCGGCGAGCGTCGCCGCGAAGCCGCGCGACGGCGTCAGCTCCGTGATTTTCTGACCGACTGTGGCGATCACCTTCCAGCCGTAGGTGGCCAGGCCCAACACGATGCCGGCGGCGCCGGTCAGCAGTATCCAGGTGGGCATGGGGGCGGTGGACGACACCAGGCCACCGGACTGGACGATATTGGCCACGGCCGCCAGGGGGCCCACGGCATTGGCTACGTCATTGGAGCCGTGGGCGAAGGCCATGGAGCAGGCGGTGAATACCATGAGCACACCGAAGACGCGCTCGACGCTGGCAAAGCGGTTGTCTTCGTTCTCTTCATAGCGGATTTCCCGCAGAAAATAGGCGCCCATCAGCGCGATAACGACGCCGATGGCCACGGACAGGGGCAGAGCATTGGCAAACTTCGACCCCAGGCCGAAATCCAGCTCCAGGCCGAGGTGCTTCAGGCCCTTGAGCAGCGTCACCATGGAAATCATGAAGCCGACGATCCAGATATACACGGGAATCAGGCGCTTGGCCTGCCGGAACGGGTCGTCGGTGTCGAGGATCAGGCGCTGCACGCTCATGAACAGGCCGAAGGAAATGAAACCGGCCAGCACCGGGGATATCACCCAGCTGGCGACGATGGTGGTGACCTGGCTCCAGTTCACCGAGTCCACGGAAATCCCCACCGCGGCGAAACCGACGATGGCGCCGACGATGGAGTGGGTGGTGGACACGGGCCAGCCGCGCACGCTGGCGATCATGAGCCAGGTGCCCGCGGCGAACAGCGCCGACATCATGCCGTAGACCAATAGCTCCGGCGTGTCCGCCAGCAGATTCGGATCGATGATGCCCTTGCGGATCGTCGCCGTGACCTCGCCCCCGGCGAGATAGGCGCCGAGGAATTCGAACACGATGGCGATGAGGATCGCTTGGCGGATCGTCAGAGCGCCGGACCCCACGGAGGTGCCCATGGCGTTGGCGACGTCATTGGCGCCGATGCCCCAGGCCATAAAAAAGCCTGCGATGCAGGCCAGTCCCAGAAATTGCGGACCGTAGCTAGCGATGATTTCCACGACGGGACCCTGTCTGGTTGTCAGGCGATGAGGAGTTCCAGCTGTTCTCCGACCTCGGCACAGCCGTCGGCGAGGCCGTCCAGGGCCGCGCAGATCTGGTAGAAGAACATGATGTCGACGGCATTCAGGTTTTTCTCCTGCTTGCCGATCTGCTGGAAGAGTTTTTCCTGTTCGCGCCTGCTGCGTCCGACCTGGCGGTCCAGGGCGTTGAGCATGCGCAGGATGGTTTTCTTTTCGCGACCGCCAAAGCCCTGTTCGAGCACTTCGTCCAATTCGCGGATCGCCGCCAGCGCCTGGTTCGAGGCGGTGGCAAGGAGGGTACAGAGGCGATCCAGGGTTTTCTGCAGCGTCGCGGGAAACTGGGTGCCGCGCAGGGCGATGGGGCGGGCGATGAGACGCACGCCATCCACGATGCGCTCCTGGATGTCCAGCAGCTCGAGCAGGTCCGGCCGCGGCATGGCCAGGAGCAGGCCCCGGGGCAGCTGCTGGCGGATCTCGCGGCGCAGCTTGCGGGCGCTGGCAGCCGTGCTGCCGATCGTGCCGTGGATCTCGCCCACGCGCACCCAGTCACCGTCTGCGGCTGCGGCGATCAGTTCGCAGAGCAGCTGTACGGATTCCTCCGCGATCTGCATATGTTGCTGGATCGGAGCGATGGGCGAAGTGCCCAGCAGTTTACCGAGGGGGCTGGCCATGGCGACGGCGTCTCATGTATCAGGCGGGCGAAGTATAGGCCGAGAGTTGCCCGACTGTCTTGCGCGTACGTGTGAAAAGTTGCCTTGCCTCGCGGCCGTGAAATCCGCCCGAAAAAGGGGCGCCCCGGGGTCCCTGTGGTAGCATGGCGCCGTTCTTTGCGCCGGCCCGATGGGGGCTTTTTCATGCTGCAGTCCGACAACAGCGACTCGCCGGAGCGTGCCCTTTCCCTCAAGGGTCTGCTGGAGGACCTGCTGCGCGACGGTCGCATCAGCGCCGGCGATCTGCGGCGCCTTCAGGGTCTGTCCCCCGGCGCCATCCATCCCCTGGTCTTTCTCGCCGAGCAAAAACTCGCGGACCTCGCCTCTCCGGGGCAGGTGCTGACCATGGAATCCCTGCTGGCCTGGCTGGGCGAGCGTTGCGGCCAGTCCGTGGTTGAGATCGACCCCCTCAAGATCGACGTCGCCGCCGTGGCCGAGGTCATGTCCCGACCCTTTGCGGAGCGCCACCGTATTCTGGCGGTGGAGGTGAACGACGAAGAGGTGGTGATCGCCAGCGCTGAACCCTATCTGCATGCCTGGCAGAGTAATCTGGAGCACGTGGTGCGCCGCCCCATCCGCCGGGTGCTGGCGGACCCCCGGGATCTGCTGCGTTTCACCGCCGAGTTTTACACCATGGCGGGCTCCGTGCGCGGCGCCAAGGTGGCGGGCAAGAGTGCACCGGGGCATATCAGCAATCTGGAGCAGATGCTCGAGCTGGGTTCCATGCGCGAACCCGATGCCAACGACCAGCATATTGTCAGCATCGTGGACTGGCTCCTGCAGTACGCGTTTGAGCAGCGGGCCTCGGATATTCACATCGAACCCCGCCGCGAGGTGGGCAAGGTCCGTTTCCGCATCGACGGTGTGCTCAACACGGTGTACGAGCTGCCCGCCCAGGTCTGCGCGGCGGTCACTAGCCGCATCAAGATCCTCGGCCGCATGGACGTGGCAGAGAAACGCCGTCCCCAGGACGGGCGCCTGAAAACCCGCAGTCCCGAGGGTAATGAGGTGGAGCTGCGCCTGTCGACGCTGCCGACGGCTTTCGGCGAGAAGCTGGTGATGCGAATCTTCGACCCCGAGGTGCTCGATCGCAGCTTCGAGGAGCTGGGCCTGGCGGATGATGACCTGGCGCGCTGGCACACCATGACCGGGATGGGCAATGGCATCGTGCTGGTGACGGGCCCCACGGGTTCGGGCAAGACCACGACGCTCTATTCCACCCTGCGCCAGCTGGCGACTTCCGAAGTGAATGTCTGCACCATCGAAGATCCCATCGAGATGGTGGAGCCGGCCTTTAACCAGATGCAGGTCAACCACGCCATCGACCTGGATTTCTCCCGCGGTGTGCGCACGCTGATGCGCCAGGACCCGGACATCATCATGATCGGTGAGATTCGCGACCTCGAAACCGCCAATATGGCGATCCAGGCCGCGCTCACGGGGCACCTGGTGCTGTCGACACTGCACACCAACGATTCTCCCAGCTCCGTATCGCGTCTGCTGGAGCTCGGCGCCCCCGCCTATCTGGTCAAGGCGACGCTGCGGGGCATCATGTCTCAGCGCCTGGTGCGCATTCTCTGCGACCACTGCAAGCGCCCCGTGGCCACCCCCGACGATGCCTGGGAGGCACTCGTCCAGCCCTGGGATGTGCCGAAACCACCGACCGTGTACGAACCCGTGGGCTGCAAGGCCTGTCGCGATACGGGTTTTCTCGGCCGCCGGGGCATCTACGAGGTGCTGGTCAACAGCCCCGCAGTGCAGGAAGAAATTGTGGCCGCGATCAATACCGCGCGCCTGCGCGATATCGCCATGAGCGAGGGCATGCAGGCGTTGCGTATCAGCGGGGCGGCGCGCGTCGCCCGCGGAGAAACCACCGTCGCGGAAGTCCTGCGCGTCGCGCCGGCGATAACCCACTGACGTCCCGCGCCGTGCTAGCTGTCGACGCGCTTCCACCTCCCCTGGCCGATCAGGTTACCCAGGCCTGGGAACGTATGGTCGAGGGTGCCGGCAGCAGCGAGAAAAACACCCTCGAAGCCCTCGCGTCCTCCCCTCTGGCTCCCCAGCTCACCCAGCTTCTGGCCTGCTCCCGCTTCGGGGCCGAGACCCTGCGCCGTCGCCCCTGGCTGTTGAGCCAGATGGCGGGCAGTGGGGAGCTCGAAACACCCCTGCGCGAAGGCGAGCTGGAGACGGCCCTGGGCGATCTCCTCGCCGGGGGTGAGGATGCGGGGGTGGTGCTGCGGCGATTTCGCGAACGGCACATGCTGCGCATTGTCTGGCGGGACCTGAACCGTCTGGCCCCGACGCTGGAAACCACCCGCGATGTGTCCTGGCTGGCCGACGCCTGCATTCGCCAGGGCCTGGCGCACTGCACCGCCGAGCTCGAGGCGAAATTCGGTACGCCCCGGGGGCGCGAGAGCGGCGAGCGCCAGGAGCTGATCGTCATCGCCATGGGCAAGCTCGGCGCCTTCGAGTTGAACCTGTCATCGGATATCGACCTTATCTTCGCCTATCCCGAAGGGGGAGAGACCAGCGGTGGGCGCCGCAGCCTGAGCAATGAGGAGTTTTTCACGCGCGTGGGCCGGGCACTGATCGGCCTCCTGGACACCGTCACCGCAGAGGGTTTTGTCTTTCGCGTGGATATGCGCCTGCGACCCTACGGCGACAGCGGTGCCCTCGTGCACAGCTTCGCGGCCCTCGAATCCTACTACCAGGAGCAGGGGCGGGATTGGGAGCGCTACGCCCTGATCAAGGCGCGTCCCGTGACGGGAGCACCGGCAGCGGCGACGTCCCTGATGGAGTTCCTGCGACCCTTTGTCTATCGCCGCTACGTGGACTTCAGCGCCATAGAGAGCCTGCGCTCCATGAAGCAGCTGATCGTGGCGGAGGTGCGCCGGCGAGGCCTCCAGGGCAATGTAAAGCTCGGCGGTGGCGGCATCCGCGAAATCGAATTCATCGCCCAGTGCTTCCAGCTGATACGGGGCGGCCGGGACAAGGGCCTGCAGCGCCGCGAGCTGCTGCCCGTACTGCGGGAGTGCGCCGAGCTCGGCTGCCTGCCGGAGGAGGCCAGCGCGGAGCTGATCTCCGCCTATCTCTTTCTGCGCGATGTGGAGCACGGTATTCAGGCCTGGGAGGACCACCAGACCCAGGAGTTGCCCCAGGACGAAGTCGCGCGCGCGGCGCTGGCCCAGGCCATGGGCTTTGGCGACTATGGGGATTTCGAAGCGGAGCTCACGACGCAGCGAGCCCTGGTATCGCGGCACTTCGATGACCTGATTGCCGAAGCGGACGGCGGCGAGGAAGACGAGTCCTGCCAGGAGATCTGGAGCGGTGAACCCGACGCCGCCCAGCTCGAGGCGCTGGGCTTTGGCGACGGAGAGAAGCTGGCGCAGCTCCTGGGCGAACTGCTGGAGTCCCGCCGCGTGCAGGGCTTGCAGGCCACGGGCCGCGAACGCCTGGACCGCTTCATGCCTCGCCTCATCGCCGCCTGCGCCGAAGACGATCATCCGGACCTGGCGCTGGAGCGATCCCTGCCCCTGGTGAGCGCCGTGCTGCGCCGCAGCGCCTACCTGCTGCTGTTGATCGAGAATCCCCCGGCGCTGGCGGACCTGGCCCGGCTCTGCGGCGCCAGTCCCTGGATCGCCGAGCAGTTGGCCAAGCACCCGGTGCTCCTGGACGAACTGCTGGATCGCGCCAGCCTGTACACCGCTCCCGAACGCGATGCGCTGCAGGCAGAGCTGCGTCAGCAGCTGGCGCGCCTCACGGTGGATGATCTCGAAGGGCATATGGAAGCGCTGCGCTACTTCAAGGCGGCGCAGGTGTTACGCGTCGCTGCGAGCGAACTCGCAGGGCGTCTGCCGGTGATGAAGGTGAGTGACAAGCTGAGCCTTATCGCCGAGGTATGCCTGGAGCAGGTACTGGCTCTGGCCTGGGCGCAGCTCACGGCGCGCCACGGCGAACCGGCCCGCGAGGGCACGGGTACGGGGTTCGCGGTGCTCGCCTACGGCAAGCTGGGGGGCATCGAGTTGAGCTACGCCTCGGATCTGGATCTGGTCTTTGTGTTCGATGCGGCGCCCGGGGGCGCGACGGACGGCGCCCGGCCCATCGACAGCGCCACGTTTTATACCCGCCTGGGCCAGCGCATGATCCACATCCTGGAATCGCGCATGACCCTGGGTCAACTCTATGAGGTGGACATGCGTCTGCGTCCCTCCGGGGCGTCGGGCATGCTCGTCAGCAGCTTCAAGGGCTACATGCACTACCAGGAGAACGACGCCTGGACCTGGGAGCACCAGGCGCTTGCCCGTGCAAGGGGCGTCGCCGGATGCACGGAGACCCTTGAAGCTTTTGAATCCATACGCCACGAGATCCTTT
>CAXBBA010000097.1:0-6953 GCA_963973805.1 uncultured Halieaceae bacterium
GTGATGTTCTGGAATTCGGCAAAGTAGGACTCGAATCCATTGAGAATAATACGCGCAAAGCGTTCGCGTCTTTCCACACCACCCCCCAGAACGGGCGCAAAGGATCAGATTGTAGGGTTGCCGAATTGCCGGCGCAATTTGCGCATGCCGCCGATCCAGCGATCGTAGTCCGCAGTCTTGCGCTCGCGGTAGGCCTGGACTTCGCCATGGGGAAGAATCAGGAACTGTTCATCTTCCAGGCCTCGCACCACGGCCTCTGCCACATCCGCCGGCGAGAGCACTCCATCAACACCGGCGGTGCCACCGTCTTCTGCGACACCGATCATGCGCGTCGCCACGGCCTGGGGGCAGAGGCAGGACACCTTGATACCGTCATCACCGTGGGTAATGGCCAGCGCTTCGGCAAAGCCCACCGCCGCATGCTTGGTCGTGGAGTAAGCGGCGTCGCCCACCTGATTCAGAAGACCCGCCGCGGACGCCGTATTCAGGAAGTATCCCTCGCCGCGCTCTATCATGGCCGGCAGACAGGCCCGGGCCGCCCACACATGGCTCATCACATGGATATCCCACATCGCGGCCCAGGTTTCGTTGCTGGCAGAGGTCGCCCACCACTGGGGAGCATCGGTCTTGATGATTCCCGCATTGGAACAGAACAGGTCAATCTGTCCCTGCTCCCGCTCGACGTCCGCCACCATCGTCGCGATCTGGGACTCATCTCGCACGTCAACGCCATGGGCACTGCCTCCAAGCGTATCCGCGACGGCCTGTGCCGCCTCGAGTTCCAGGTCCACTACCGCGACATGCCGGGCTCCTTCCGCCGCGAAGCGCTCACAGAGCGCCTTGCCGATACCGTTCCCACCGCCGGTTACCACCACCACTTTGTCTTTCAGGTCCATATTATTTTCTCCCCAGGCAAAAAGGCCCCCAATCGGGGGCCTCTGGAAACGCCGATGTCTTACGCAGCGTCGCTTATGCGGGCTTCCGCGGAGGCGTCGCCACCGTAGCTCAGCGCACTGAACGCCGCCTGATGGTAATCGCCATCACCAAGCGTAGCGTTAATCATCATCAAACGCTTGGCAAAGTGACCGATATCCAGCTCGTCGGTCAGACCCATACCACCGTGCAGCTGGATCGCCTCTTCCAATATGTGCTGTCCGCTCTTTTCGATCATGACTTTCATCGCGTGCACAATGCGACGGGCGTCGTCATCACTATTTTCCAGCGCACACACGGCGCGATACACCATGGACTTCGCCTGCTCATAGGACATGAAGGTATCCACCATGCGGTGTTGCAGCGCCTGGAAACTGCCGATGGCCACACCGAACTGCTCGCGGGTCTTGGCGTATTCCAGGGTCTTGGCGTTGAGCTGGCCCATGAGCCCGAGGGCTTCGGCACCCAGTGCCACCAGCGCCTCATCCGTCACGCGCTCAATCGCTGCGAAGCCGCCGCCGAGTTCTCCCAGCAAGGCATCGGCAGCAACGCGTACATCCTTGAGCACCACGTTCGCCACGACCTGTCCGTCCATCATGCGATAGCTGACTCGCTCCACACCGTCAGCGTCAGCGGGGACCACGAAGAGGCTGATACCGCGGCTATCGTATTGGTCGCCGGAACTGCGCGCGGACACAATCAGCACGTCAGCATTCGCGCCATTCGCCACGGCGACCTTCTCGCCGTTGAGAACGTATCCGTCACCGTCGGCCACAGCACGCGTTGCCACGTCCGTGATCTCGTAGCGGCTCTGACGCTCCAGATAGGCAAAGGCACCGAGGGTGCTTCCATCGATGATGGACGGGATGTACTGCGCCTGCTGCGCTTCATTGCCCGCAGCACGCAGAAGGCCGCCGAAAAGCACTACCGTGGCAAAGTAGGGCTCGACCACCAGGCCTTTGCCAAACTCTTCCATCATGACCATGAGGTCCACGGGACCGCCGCCAAATCCACCGTGTTCTTCGGCGAAGGGGACGCTCAGCCAGCCAAGCTCGGCGAAGGTCTGCCAGTTCTGGCGGCTGATACCTTCCTCCGAGGCCACGATGGCGCGGCGTGTATCAAAGTTGTAATCATCCTGTACGAAGCGCGCAACGCTGTCGCGCAGCATGGTCTGTTCTTCAGAAAAATCGAAATTCATGTCTTGTCTCCTGCCGTCCGGCGATCAAAGGCCCAGGACGGCCTTGGCAATGATGTTTTTCTGGATCTCGTTGGAACCACCGTAAACGGTGGCGGCGCGCCCATACATGTAGGCCTTGCGTGCTGCCATACCGTAATCGTTCCCCAGCACATCGCTGTCGATGTCCGTCGGCAGAACGCCCTGGTAGTGCGCTGCCACCATCATGGCCAGGGTCTGCACCGCCTGCTGAATCTCCGTGCCCTTGATCTTGAGCAGGGAAGACTCCGCACCGGGAGCGCCACCGGTGGCCACCTGGGACAGCACCCGCAGGTCCGTGAACTCCAGCGCCATCAGTTCGATCTCGATATCCGACAGACGCTTCTGGAACAGGGGATCATCGATGAGGCGCTTGCCGCCGTTTACTTCCCGCTCCGCCAGCTCGCGCACTTCCCGGATCGCGCGCTTGGAGTCCGCCACGGCAGCGATACCCGTGCGCTCGTGCGCCAACAGCGCCTTGGCATAGGTCCAGCCCTTGTCCTGCTCACCGATGAGGTTCTCAACGGGGACCCGCACGTTATTGAATTCCACCTCGTTCAGGCTGTGGTGGCTGTCGATGGTCTCGATGGGGTTCACCTTGATGCCTTCGCTGCGCATGTCGATCAGGAGAAAGCTGATGCCGTTCTGCTTCTTGCCTTCGCTGCTGGTACGCACGAGGCAGAAGATCCAGTTCGCGTGCTGGGCATAGGTGGTCCAGATCTTGGCGCCGTTTACCACGTAGTGGTCGCCGTCCAGTTCCGCCTTGGTTTTCAGCGAAGCCAGGTCCGAACCGGAGCCGGGCTCCGAGTACCCCTGGCACCACCAGTCCTCGCTCTTGAGGATGCGCGGCAGAAAGCGCTGCTTCTGCTCTTCGTTGCCGAAGGTGTAGATCACCGGTGCAACCATGCTGAGGCCAAAGGGCAGCGTATTGGGTATGCCGCGGGCCGAGCGTTCGCTGTCGAAGATGTAATTCTGCGTCGCCGTCCACCCCGCACCACCGTGCTCGACGGGCCAGTTCGGCGCTACCCAGCCACGCTCATAGAGCTTGCGCTGCCACGCTACGATAGCCTCCGGGTACCGCTTGGGGTCGTTAAAGAGGGCGCGGAGATCGTCCGTAAAAGCCTCATCAAAGAACGCCGCGACTTCATCACGGAAGGCGAGATCTTCCTGAGAGAAACTGGTATCCAAAGGGAATACTCCTCTTGCGTTGTCCGGCGAACCGGAAAGGTTGGGAAACGCCAGGGACATGGAAGCCCGGCATAAAATCCACTGATTTGAATATTGGGTATGTTTTTCCTAGCGGCAGTACTCTAGCGCTGTTGCCAGACAGGTACAAGCGGGCCAATACACCCCAGGCAGTCATTTGTGGCCATTCTGATGCTGCCACTCCTGCCGGGCACAAAAAAACCCGCTCATGCGGGTTTCTTCGGCGGAAAATCGACACACGGTCTCCGTTGCCTAGTAGAGCAGGCTGAACAGCTTGCGCTGATACTCCGCGGCCAGGGGATCGCCCTTGCCCAGCGAGGCAATCGTATCCAGCAGCGCTTTCTTCGTCGCGCCATCCTTATGATTCACGTCTGTGCGCAGTATATGCAGAAGACTTTCGAGCGCTTCGCGGTACTGACCAGCGGCGCTGTACTGCACGGCGATCTGCTCCCGGATATCGAGGTTATCCGGGTCTGCCTGCAGCTGCTCTTCGAGGGCCACGAGTTCTGGCGAACGGGCTGCTTCCCGCGCGATATCCAGCTGCGCCCGAAGCTGCTCATAGACTGGATCCTGATCCACCATCGGCACCGCATCCAGAATCTCCCGGGCATCATCCAGGCGCCGGGCTTCGAGCAGTGCGTGCACATAGGCCATGGCGATGTCATGGCGCTTGCCACTTTCTTCATAGGCGCCGCGCAACAGGGAAACAGCACCCGCCGCATCCCCCGCTTCAAGCAGCGCCGTCGCCTGCTGCAACGCTTCGTCGTAGGGCGAAGGGAGGTACTTCTCCAGGATTTCGCGCACCGCGGTCTCGGGCTGGGCCCCCGCGAAGCCATCCACGGGCTGGCCGTCCTTCATGACCATCACCGTGGGCAGGCTGCGCACACCGAACTGCTGGGCAATCATCTGCTGCTCATCGGCGTTGACCTTGGCCAGCAGAAACGCACCGGCGTACTCCGTCGCCAGCTTCTCGAGGATCGGCATCAGCGTCTTGCAGGGGCCACACCAGTCCGCCCAGAAGTCGATCACGACGGGGCGCTGCATCGACTCCTCGATGAGATAGCGAGACGCGTTCGCCTCGTCAATATTGACGATGGTCTCGGGCCCGGATTCCGGCATTACTTCCATGGTATTCCCTCTCTCCTCGTGAGGCCGGCGGGCTCAGTCCCGCAGGTTGAGCACATCCTGCATGTCGTAGCGTCCTGCGGGACGACTGGCCAGCCAGCGCGCTGCGCGGCAGGCACCGCGGGCAAAGGCGAGGCGCGTGCCGGCCTTGTGGGTCATCTCGATGCGCTCACCCTCGCTGGCGAACAGCGCCGTGTGCTCACCAACAATATCGCCTCCGCGAATCGTGGCGAAGCCGATCGCTCCGTCCGGGCGGGCGCCGGTGATACCTTCGCGACTCATCACGGCGTGCGCATCCAGATCGATACCGCGTCCGCGAGCCAGGGCTTCACCGATCGCCAGGGCGGTGCCCGAGGGGGCATCCACCTTATGGCGGTGGTGCGCTTCGATCACTTCAAGATCCGTCTCGCCATCCACCGCCGCTGCGGCGAGTTCCACAAGGCGCAGCATCAGGTTTACGCCGGTACTGAAGTTCGCGGCCTGGCACACGGCGATGTGCTGCGCCGCTTTGTCCACCACTTCCTGATCGGCACTATCCATGCCCGTGGTACCCAGCACCCAGGCGACACCAGCCGTCGCACAGGCTTCGGCATGAAGCCGCGCCGCCGCCGGTGTAGTGAAGTCGATGAGCACATCGGCGCCGGCTATCGCCGCCGCGATATCGTGGTGATAGAGCTCCGCAGGCGCGGGCGGAGGACTGGGCACGTCCTCACCCGGTGCCAGGCTCACACCCGCGAGCTCCAGATCGTCGCCCTGCTGCACAAGGTCGATGAGCGTGCGGCCCATGCGGCCATTTCCGCCCGCGATGGCGATGCGAACGCTCATGACTTCATGTCATCAAAGAAGTTCTTCACACCCTCGAACCAGCTGTTCTGGCGCGGACTGTGTCCATGGCCGGTCCCGCCCATGCTCTCCTGCAGCTCGCGCAGCAGTTCTTTCTGGCGCTTGTTGAGGTTCACCGGTGTTTCCACCACGGCCCGGCAGAGCAGATCGCCCACGGTACCGCCACGCACGGGCTTCACACCCTTGCCGCGCAGTCGGAACAGCTTGCCCGTCTGCGTTTCCGGGGGAATCTTGAGCTTCACGCGTCCATCCAGCGTGGGAACTTCCAGTTCACCGCCCAGAGCCGCGTCCGCAAAGGTGATGGGAATTTCGCAATACAGGTGCTTGCCGTCGCGCTCGAAGATCGGGTGCTGCTTGACGGACATCTGTACGAACAGATCGCCGGGAGGTCCACCCTCGGTGCCGGCCTCGCCTTCGCCTGCCAGGCGGATACGGTCCCCCGTATCCACGCCCGGGGGCACCTTCACGGACAGCTTCTTGGTCTTCTCGACCCGCCCCTGACCACGACAGGAGGGACAGGGATCGCTGATCGTCGTACCCCGTCCCCGACAGGTGGGACAGGTCTGCTGCACCTGGAAGAAGCCCTGTTGCATGCGCACCTGGCCTGCGCCTCCGCAGGTGCCGCAGGTGGTGGGGCTGCTGCCCTTGCGCGCTCCCGAGCCATCGCAGGTACTGCAGGCCACGAGGGTCGGCACCCGGATTTCCACCGTGGTGCCACGCACCGCATCTTCGAGGGAGATATCCAGGGTGTAGCGAAGATCTGAACCGCGCTGGGCACCACCGCGGCCGCGGCCACCACCTCCGCCGAAAATATCGCCGAAGACATCGCCAAAAATGTCCGAGAAGCTGCCGCTGCCACCGGAGAAACCGCCGCCACCCATCTGGCCTTCGACACCGGCGTGGCCAAATTGATCATAGGCCGCGCGCTTCTCACTGTCAGACAGGACCTCGTACGCTTCCGAAGCCTCCTTGAACTTGTTGTCGGCATCGGGATCTTCCGGATTGCGATCCGGGTGATACTTCATCGCGACGCGACGATAGGCCTTCTTGATGTCCTTCTCGTCCGCGTCTTTCTCGACGCCGAGGATTTCGTAATAGTCGCGTTTTGCCATATCCCTAGGCGGCCTGGCCGCTTCCTTGCTGCGCTGAATCCAGCCCCTTCACACAAACAATGACGCGGGCACACAGGTCCCGCGTCATCCGGAGGGGCAAACCACCGCGCTGCGGATGCAGCGCGGCCCGTTGCGCGAGTTTACTTCTTGTCGTCGCTGACTTCTTCAAACTCTGCGTCGACCGCATCGTCCGCTCCGGCATCACCGTCGGCTTCGGCGGCGCCTTCGGCACCTGCTCCCGCCTGCGCGGCTTCCGCCTGGGCAGCGTACATTTTCTGAGCCACGGGGCCCGTCGCTTCGGTCAACTTGGTCGCCGCCGCATCGATGGCGTCCTTGTCGTCACCCTTCACGGCTTCTTCCGCTTCGCTGACCGCTGCTTCGATGGCGGCTTTCTCGTCATCGCTGGCATGCTCGCCGGCTTCCTCGATGGTTTTCTTCGCCGCGTGGATCAGGCCCTCGCAGGTATTGCGTGCCGTAATCAGCTCTTCGAACTTCTTGTCCGCCTCGGCATTCGCCTCGGC
>CAXBBA010000098.1:0-6901 GCA_963973805.1 uncultured Halieaceae bacterium
CTGGTGCTGATGCTGCGTCGCCGGGGCGGCGGACCCGGGGCACCGGCGCTGTCCGATGAGGACCGGCGACGCCTCGACAAACTGCTGGCCGAGGACGGGGAATGAGCGCATTTTTGATCGGCGTGCTGGTGCTGCTGGCGCTGGCCGCGTTGCTCCTCTGGCCGCGCAACCGCGCGCCGCGCCCTGCCGATGGGGACGACCCCAATCTCGGCTGGTACCGCCAGCGCCGCGAGGAACTGGCGGGCGAGGACCCGGCGCTGGTCGAGGAGGCTCGCCTGCGCCTGCTCGAAGATGAGGGGGAGGGCAGCGGTCCCGCCACCACAGGGGAGCAGCCCCAGCGGCGCTGGCCGGGGCTGGTGCTCATCGCCGGCGTCGTGGTTTCGGCGCTGCTGATCTACGCTCAGACCGGCTCCCTGGAAGATGTGCTGATCCACGACGCGCTCGGCAACCTGACCGCGGAAGACAGTGAAGCGACGCGCAACGCCCTGGTCGCGCGCATCGAGGCGCGGAGCAGGGAGCGGGAGGAAAACCTCCAGTACCTGGGCTTGCTGGGGCGCCTGTATATGGCGGCCGAGGACTACCCCGGAGCGAGTGCGAGCTTCGGGCGCCTGGCGACGCTGGCGCCGGAAGACCCCCAGGCGCTGGCCCTCGCGGCCCAGGCACGGTTCCTCGCGGCGGGGCGCGTCCTTGATCCCGAGGCCCAGCTCCTCGCGGAGCGGGCCCTGGCCGTGGACCCGCAGCAGCGCACGGCGCTGGGTCTGTTGGGCATGGCGTCCTTTGAGACAGGCGCTTTCGGCGCGGCGGTGAGTTACTGGGAGCGGCTCCAGGCCATGGAGACCCCCGATTCCCCGGGCTACCGCATGCTTGAGGATGTGCTGGCCCTGGCCCGGGAGCGCGCAGGTATCGCCACTCCGGTGGACGAGGGGAGCGAGCTCGGCCCTGCGCCGGGCCCCCGCATCGCCATCGATCTGCGCCTCGCCGATGGCCTGGACGCCGACCCCGCAGCGACGGTGTATGTGTTCGCGCGCGCCGCGGGCAGCGGCGGCATGCCCATCGCCGTGCGACGCCTCACCGCCGCCCAGCTTCCCCTCAGTTTCGAGCTGCGCGATGGCGATGCGATGGCGGGGCAGAAGCTCAGCGAGGCGGGCCCCGTGCGTGTCAGCGCCCAGCTGTCGCGCAACGGCCAGCCGGGCGCGGCGAATGCGCGGTTCTCGGGGGAGAGCGAGATCGTCGAAGCCTCGGATGACGCCGCCGTGAGCATCGAGCTCCGTCCCGCCGAGGCTGATGGCTGAGGGACCCCGTCGGGCATAGTGTTATCTGTTCAAAGTAGATACACTACATATTGTGGTCGGCACGGCCTGAAATCCAAGAATATATCTAGCAACTTCATATAAAACAATGAGTTGCGGGAGATAGTTAAACTCGAATGCGACTTAAGTCAATCAAGCTCGCGGGATTCAAGTCCTTCGTGGACCCCACGGTTGCGCACTTCCCGAGCAATATGAACGCGGTCGTGGGCCCCAACGGCTGCGGCAAGTCCAACATCATCGACGCGGTGCGCTGGGTGATGGGTGAGAGCTCCGCGAAGAACCTGCGTGGCGAATCCATGGCGGACGTTATCTTCAATGGCTCCGGGAACCGCCAGCCCGTGGGCCAGGCCTCCATCGAACTCGTCTTTGACAACAGCGAGGGCAAGATCGGCGGGGAGTACGCGAGCTACAGCGAGATATCGACTCGCCGCCAGGTGACCCGCGACGGCCAGTCGGAGTATTTCCTCAACGGCACCAAGTGTCGACGCCGGGACATCACGGATATCTTCCTCGGCACGGGGCTGGGGCCGCGCAGCTACGCCATTATCGAACAGGGCATGATCTCGCGCCTGATCGAGTCGAAGCCCGAGGAACTGCGGGTGTTCATCGAAGAGGCCGCGGGCATTTCCAAGTATAAGGAACGGCGTCGCGAGACCGAGTCGCGCATGCGCCGTACCCTAGAGAACCTCGAACGCCTGACGGACCTGCGGGACGAGCTGGGTCGCCAGCTCCAGCACCTGGAACGCCAGTCCCAGGCGGCGGAGAAGTACCGCACGCTCAAGCGCGAGGAGCGGGAGCTGCGCCAGAAGCTGATGGCAGCACAGATCCGCGAGCTGCGGGGACGCCAGGACGCCGCGGCGCACGAGGTGCGAGAAGAAGAGGTTCGCCTCGAAGCGGTGCACGCCGAGCAGCAGGCCATCGATACGGCGCTGGAGCAGCACCGCGTCACCTACAGCGAGCGCAACGATGCGCTGGTGGAAGTCCAGGGGCGTTTCTACGCCATCGGCGCCGAGGTCAGCCGCATCGAGCAGGAAATCCGCTACCAGACCGAACGTGCCGAACAGCTGGAGAACGACCTGCACAGCACCCGCGCGGGCCTCGAGCAGGCCCAGCGCCACGTCACCGACGACGGCGAGCGTCTGGCGGGCTGGGAGCGCGAGCTGGCGGAGCTGACACCGGCGCTCGAAGCGAACAAGGTCGCCAGTGCGGCCGCCGGCGCGGCGCTGGAACAGGCCGAGAAACTGATGCAGTCCTGGCAATCGGACTGGGACGAATTCAACCAGCAGGCGGCCGTACCCCGACAACAGGCCGAGGTGCAGCAGTCCCGCATCCAGCACCTGGAGCACTCCCTGGCACGCCTGCAGCGCCGCCGGGAGCAGCTCGTGCAGGAGCGGGATGCCCAGGGTGATGACGCCGCCGAACAGACCATGACGGATCTGCGCAATGCGCTGGCGGAAGCCGAGACCGCCGCGACCGCCGCGGCGGAGCAGGTCGAGGCCATCGAGGGCCGCCTGACCGCGCTGCGCCAGGAACGGCGTGCGGCGCAGGAGAGCCTGAACGAGCAGCGTTCCCATCTGCAGGTCAAGCGCGGCCGCCAGTCCTCCCTCGAAGCCCTGCAGCAGGCAGCCAAGGAGCGTGCCGAAGGCGGCAAGGTGGGGCAGTGGCTGCGTGAGCGGGGTCTCGCGGACAATCCCCGGCTGCTGGACGAGCTGCAGGTTGAGCCCCGTTGGCAGCGCGCCGTCGAAGTGGTGCTGGGGAATGCCCTGCAGGCTATCTGCGTCGATGAGCTGCAGGACCTGGATCAGGCCATGGATCGCCTCAAGGGCGACATGACCATCATCGAAGCGGGGGCGGCCGCACAGATGCCGGACGACTCCCTTGCCCGGCGCCTGCAGGGGGCCAGCCGCGCGGCGAGCCTCCTCGCCGGTGTGCGCTGCGCCGAAGATGCCGCCGACGCCCATCGCCGCCGCCGCGATCTCGCCCCTGGTGAATCTCTCATCACCCCGGAGGGCCTGTGGTTCGGCCGCAACTGGGTGCGCAGCGTCAACGGCGCCGAGTCTGAAGAGGGCCTCATCAGCCGCCAGCGGGAGCTCGAAACCCTGCAGCGCGAGGTCGAGGAACTTACCGCCGCGGAGCGTCGCGCCGTGGAGGCCATGGGGGAGCTGGATCGCGGCGTGGCCGCCGCCGAGAACGAGCTGCGGGAAGCCCGCGCCGGCGCGAATCGCGCCGGTGCCGTGCGCGGCGATGCGCTGGCCAAGCTGCGGGCCGAAGAGGCGCGCCAGGAGCAGGTGCTCAAGCGCCGGGAACGCCTGGACGGTGAGCTGAAAGACACCGCCGCCCAGCTCGAGCAGGAGCAGGCGGCCATGAGCGAGGCGCGGACCCGCCTCGCCGAAGCCATCGAGTCCATGGATGGAGACGAAAGTGCGCGGGAGTCCCGCATCCGGGAGCGCGAAGCCCTGCGCGCGGCGCTGGACGAGGCCCGGGCCCATGCCCACAAGACCCGCGATGAGGCGCACCAGGGAGCCCTGCGGCACCAGTCCCTGGTAACGCAGAGCGAGACGATTCGCGATGCGCTGGCCCGGAGCCGGGAGCAGGTGAAGGTGCTGGGCGAACGCCTCGAGACCCTCGAGAGCGCCCGCAGCGAGAACGATGCCCCTCTGGAGGGGCTGCGGGAGAGCCTCGAAAGTCAGCTGGCCCTGCGCCTCGAGTCCGAGGGACGTTTGACCAGTGCTCGCCAGGCCCTGGCCGAAGTGGAGCACGCCCTGCGTGAAGCGGAGCAGGAGCGCCTGCGCACGGAACAGCGCGCTGGCACCCTGCGGGAGCAGCTCGAGCGCAAGCGCCTGGCCCTGTCGGGGCTGGAGCACGAACAGTCGGCGTTGGCCACCAAGCTGGTCGATATCCACGGCGATCTGGACGCGCTCCTCGAGGTGCTCCAAGACACGGTGGACATGGCGGCCTGGGAGCGCGAGCTCGAGCGTTACGCCAACCGCATCACCCGCCTCGGTCCCATCAACCTGGCGGCGGTGGACGAGTACAAGCAGCAATCCGAGCGCAAACACTACCTGGATGCGCAGAATGAAGACCTGGAGTCGGCGCTGGAGACCCTCGAGTCCGCGATCCGCAAGATCGATCGCGAGACCCGCAGCCGCTTCAAGGATACCTTCGACCAGGTGAACAGCGGGCTTCAGGAGTTGTTCCCGAAGGTGTTCGGCGGCGGGTCCGCGAGCCTCGAGATGACCGGCGAAGACCTGCTGGACACCGGGGTATCGATCCTCGCGCGTCCTCCGGGCAAGAAGAACAGCACAATTCACCTGCTCTCCGGTGGAGAGAAGGCACTGACGGCCATCGCTCTGGTATTCTCCATCTTCCAGCTGAATCCCGCCCCGTTCTGCATGCTCGACGAGGTGGATGCGCCGCTGGATGATGCCAACGTGGGCCGCTACGCCCGCATGGTGAAAGAAATGTCCGAGAAGGTGCAGTTCGTGTTCATCACCCACAACAAGATCACCATGGAAATGGCCGACCAGCTCATGGGTGTGACGATGCACGAACCCGGTGTGTCGCGCCTGGTAACCGTGGACGTCGAGGAAGCCGCAGAACTGGCGGCGAGCTGAGCAGGGGAGATTCGCGCAGTGCCCGAACTGACACTTCGTGACGGTATGGTGATCGTAGGAAGCCTGCTGATCCTGGCCGTTATGATCGATGCCTGGCGTCGCATGCGCCAGCAGCGCAATCGCGTGCGCGTGAAGCTGGCGGCCACTGCCGCCGCCAGCGCGGACGATGCTCCTCCCGTTGACGACATCACCAGCTTTCGGGAGTTACCCAATGGCGGGGCGCGGGTTGTGCGCCGCAGTTCGGACCTGGAGCAGGACGGGGATGCCATGGACGTGCCGGCCGACGGGGCCGAAGGCTCCGCACCCATGTCCCGGGGCGCTGCGCCGACCGCCCGAATAACCCCGCCCCCCCGGGCCGAAGCACCCCCGGCGCCGGATCCGACGCCGCCGGAGCCTGAACCGGAGCATGAGCCTCAACCCGAGGAAAGCGATCTGGCCGGCGATGACGCCACGCCCCTGGAGGGCATGCGCGCCTCCGATGAACCGGTGACCCTGGACTGGCTTGAAGATCTGCCCGCTCAGGACGGAGATGCTCCCGACGACGGTGGGGAGCTACCCCGCGAAAACGAAAAGGTCATTCTGCTGCACGTGATGGCGCGGGGCGAGCCCGGCTTCGCCGGCAAGGATATCCTCGAAATCCTGCTGGCCTGCGACCTGCGCTTCGGCGACATGGACTTCTTCCACCGCCACGAACTGGAAGCGGGGCGGGGACCGATTCAGTTCAGTGTGGCGAATATGCTCCTGCCAGGCGTTTTCGACATCGACAACATGGACGCCATGCATACGCGGGGGCTGCTTTTCTTCCTGACCCTGCCCGGACCCCAGAACATGATCCAGGCCTACGATTACATGCTGGAAACCGCCCGCACCGTCGCGCGGAACCTCGGCGGAGAGGTCCTCGACGAGTCCCGCAGCGTTCTGACGCAACAGTCCATCGAGCATTCGCGGCAGCAGATTCGCGAGCTTGAGCGGCGACTCCTGGCCCAGGGCGCCTGACCCGCGTCGTGGCTGACGAGGCCTCGACGGCGCGCGCCCGGGATCTCCGCGGGCTCCTGGAGCGCTGGAACCACGAATACTACGTGCTCGATGCACCGTCGGTGCCCGATGGTGAATACGACCGTACCCTGCGCGAGCTCGCTGATCTCGAGAACGCCCACCCGGAGTTGCGGGACCCGGACTCGCCGACGCAGCGGGTCGGTGCGCCGCCCCTGGACGCGTTCCAGAGCGTTGCGCACCCGATCCCCATGCTGTCCCTGGACAATGCCTTCAGCGATGAAGAGCTGGCCGGTTTCCTGCGCCGCGTCCGCGATCGCCTGGACGTGGCAGATACGCCCGAGATGGTGGCGGAACCGAAGCTCGACGGCATCGCCGTGAGCCTGATCTACCGCGACGGCCGGCTGCTGCGGGCGGCGACCCGCGGCGATGGCAGCCGCGGTGAGGACATCACCCTCAATGTGCGCACGATCCGTGCGATCCCCCTGCGTCTGCAGGGCGACGACTGGCCCGCCGAGGTCGAAGTGCGCGGGGAGATATTCATGCCCCGGGCCGGCTTCGAAGCCTTCAACGAACAGGCGCGACGCACGGGGGAGAAGCCCTTCGTCAATCCCCGCAACGCGGCGGCGGGTTCCCTGCGCCAGCTGGATTCCTCCATCACCGCGCAACGCCCCCTGGATTTCTTTGCCTATGCCGCCGGCCAACACCCGGACGAGGGCTGGCCGGACTCCCATTGGGAGGTGCTGGAACGGTTCCGCGGCTGGGGACTGCCGGTGAGTCGGGAGGTACGCCGCGTGGCGTCGCTTGCGGAGTGCGAGGGCTACTACCGGGATCTGGAGGCGCGGCGCGATGGCCTGGCCTTCGATATCGACGGCATCGTGTACAAGGTGAACAGCTTCGCGGCTCAGGAGGAGCTGGGTTTCGTCGCCCGGGCGCCGCGCTGGGCCATCGCGCGGAAGTTTCCGGCCCAGGAGGCCATGACGA
>CAXBBA010000099.1:0-6864 GCA_963973805.1 uncultured Halieaceae bacterium
TGTTTTTGTGCAACATTGCGAGCCCGAACAAAGCTCGAAACTGGCTCCCGGCACCTTTCGAATCGTCCCCAAACCCCTGAAATAACAGGAATTTTCGCCCCTCATGGCCTTGACTGGGGTAATTTGCCGCGCCTATAGTGTCACTTAGTGGTGCAAAGTGGTTTTTTCTGGCTTTTTGTGGGAAGAGTCGGGGTAAGGGGGAGGTCTCAGCGTGTTTCGCGGGGTTCAACACATCAACATGGATGCGAAGGGTCGCCTGGCGATTCCTGCGCGCCAGCGTGAGCCCCTGCTCGAGGAATGTGCCGGCCAGATCGTTGTGACCATCGATACCCAGTCCACCTGTCTGTCCATCTACCCGATGCCCGTCTGGGAAACACTCGAAGAGAAGCTGCAGAGCCTGCCGTCGCTGAACCCCGGCGTGAAGCGGTTTCAGCGTCTGGTGCTGGGTTACGCCACCGATATTCAACTGGACGGCAATGGGCGCATGCTCTTGCCCCCGTCCCTGCGCGACTACGCGCAGCTCCAAAAGAAGCTGGTGCTCGTAGGACAGGGCAACAAGTTCGAACTCTGGTCTGAGGAACTCTGGATCCAGGAGCGCGACAGCGCCCTGGAGGAAGTGGGGGCCGATGCACCCCTTCCCGAAGAGTTGATGAATCTACCACTCTAGATGGCGCTCTCCCATGACACTGTCTTGTTGCACGAAGCGGTTGACGCGCTGGTAGGCAACCCCGGCGGCATTTATGTCGACGGCACCTTCGGGCGCGGTGGCCATAGTCGCGAGGTGTTGGCGCAGCTCGGTCCCGACGGCCGTCTGGTCGGCTGCGACAAGGATCACGAGGCCGAGCAGGCGGCGCGGGAGCTCGCTGCCCAGGATTCACGCTTCTCTTTTTATCGCGGCTCTTTCACGGAGCTGCCCGGCGCGCTCGCTAAAGAGGGGGTCCCCGCCGTGGACGGCATTCTGCTGGACCTCGGTGTTTCCAGTCCCCAGCTGGATGCGCCGGAGCGGGGATTCAGTTTTCAGCAGGATGGCCCCCTCGACATGCGCATGAACTGCGACGCGGGGGAGTCCGCCGCCGAGTGGCTGGCCCATGCGAAAGAGGCCGAGATTGTTGCGGTGCTCCGGGACTACGGCGAAGAGCGCTATGCGCGACGCATCGCCGCCGCCATTGTGCGCGCCCGCGATGAGGCGCCCCTGACACGCACGGCGCAGCTGGCCTCTATCGTCCGCGACGCGCATCCGCGCTGGGAGAAGCATCGCCATCCCGCCACCCGGACGTTCCAGGCGATTCGCATCCAGGTCAACCGGGAGCTGGACGACCTCCTGGACTTTCTCGATGCCGCCCTGGGTCTGCTCGCAATCAATGGGCGCCTGGTGGTTATCAGTTTTCACTCCCTCGAAGACCGCATCGTAAAGCGCAGTTTCCGCGACATGGCCCGGGGGCCGCAGCTGCCGCGCAATCTGCCGGTGACCGCCGAGGAGCACATGGCTCCCATGCGCCTGCGCGGCAAAGCGGTGCGCGCCAGCGAGGCCGAGGTGCGCCGCAATCCCCGTTCACGCAGCGCCATCATGCGCTGCGCGGAGCGTGTCGCATGAGCGCGACGGTTCAACAATCCCTCCTCGCGCTGGCACTGCTGGTGCTGGTGCTTGTCAGTGCGCTGGCGGTGGTGGGCAGCACCCACGAGAGTCGCGCGCTGTATACGCAGTTGCAGGAGCGGGAGGCCGCGCGCTGGCACCTCGAAGAAGAATACAGTCGCCTGTTGCTGGAGCAGAGCACGCTCGCATCCCACCACCGCATTGAGCATGAGGCGGGCGGATTGCTCGGCCTGACCCCTCCCACTCACGATCGCACCCGGCTGGTGAACCCATGAGCCGCGTGTCGCCGCAAAGCTACGACGGGCGCACCTGGCTGATCATGGGGCTGGTCGTCGTGATGTTCCTGCTCCTCGTGGCGCGGGTGCTGTCGCTGCAGGTGCTGGATCTGGGGCGGGGCACGGCGTTTCTCAAGCACCAGGGCGATCTGCGCATGGTGCGCACGGCGGAGCTGCCGGCCTACCGGGGCCTGATTACCGATCGCCGCGGTGAACCCCTGGCGGTGAGTACGCCCGTGGTATCCCTGTGGGCCAACCCCGCGGTGCTGGCACAGAGCGAGCGACTGGATGAGCTGGCGCGGGCGCTGGACCTGTCGGCGGGTTCCCTGCAGGAGCGCCTCGATCGCTACAGTCAGCGCAAGTTCATGTACCTCGAACGTCACCTGGTGCCCGCACGGGCGCGGGAGATTCTGGCGCTGGGTATCAAGGGCGTGCGCGCCGAGCGCGAGTACCGCCGCTTCTACCCGGCGGGCGAGGTCGCGGCGCAGATCGTCGGTATGACCAATGTCGACGGCAAGGGTGTTGCGGGACTGGAGCTGGCCTACGACGACTGGCTGAGTGGCCGCCCCGGCAAAAAGCGCTACATCAAGGATCTGCATGGCGAGGCCGTGCGGGATATCGGTGTCGTCGAAGAAGCGCACCCCGGCCGTAATCTGCAGCTGTCCATCGACCTGCGTCTGCAGTACCTGCAGCACCGGGAGCTGGCGCGGGCAGTGGCGGTCTCGGGCGCCGAGGCCGGCGTTATCGTGACCCTGGATGCGCACTCCGGCGAAATTCTCGCCAGCGCCAGCCACCCGGATTTCAATCCCAACAACCGCTCCGAAGTGGCGATGGGTCAGACCCGGAACCGGGCCATGACCGACACCTTCGAGCCCGGGTCCACCATGAAGCCGCTGACGCTGGTGGCAGCGCTGGAAAGTGGGCGCTACACCGTCGACTCCATTATCGACACCAGCCCCGGCCGCATTCGCGTGGGCCGCAAGGTGCTCCACGACCCCCGGGACTACGGCGAGATCACGGTGTCGCGGGTGATCGAAAAATCCAGCCAGGTCGGTGTCACCATGATCGCCCAGGACATCGGTCACGAACCGGTGTGGGACGTATTCCATCGCTTCGGCCTCGGGGAGACTACCAACACGGGCTTCCCCGGGGAGAGCGGCGGCCTGCTTCCCCAGCGTCCCAAGTGGCGGCCCATCGAAGAAGTCACCCTGGCCTTTGGTTATGGCCTGACCGCTACGCCCCTGCAGGTCGCCCGGGCCTACGCGGTGTTCGCCAACGGCGGCCTGCTGCCGGAGGTGTCCATTCTCCGCCGCGATGCCGTGGACGTCGGTGGCCGGCGCGTGATCGATGCCCGCATTGCCGAGGATGTGCGCCGGGTGCTGCAGGCGGTGACGGGAGAAAACGGTACCGCCGGGCGTGCCCGCATTGCCGGATACGAAGTCGGTGGCAAGACCGGCACGGTGCACAAGGTCGGCGCCGGTGGCTACCTGGATGACCAGTACGTTGCACTCTTCGCCGGTATCGCGCCCATCGACGATCCCCGCGTTGTGACGGTGGTGGTGCTCGATCGTCCGAAGGGCGATTCCTATGGCGGTGGCTCCGCGGCCGCGCCGGTGTTTGCCCGGGTGGCATCCGAGACGCTGCGCCTTCTCGGTGTGGTGCCGACGCTGGCGCCGGTGGATGAGGCAGAAGAGCTGCTTGCCGCGGCCCCGGGAGGTGCACTGTGAACGGTGTGCTGCACCCCCCCGTGCTCCTGTCCGTGCTGCTGGATGGCATCGTCGCCGCGCCGGCATTGCCTGTGCGTGGCCTGGTCACGGACAGCCGCCAGGTGGGTGAGGGCGATGTATTCGTGGCGCTGAAGGGGCTGCAGTTTGACGGCCATGCCTACCTGGCGGAGGCGGCGCGCGCCGGTGCCGTCGCGGCGCTGGTGGAGCAGGACCAGAGCGGGGCGCCGGAGGGCCTGCCGCTGATCGTGGTTCCCGCCCTGCGGCCCCAGCTGGGACGCATCGCCAGTCGCTTCTACGGACACCCCACGCGGCGCATGCACGTGGCAGCGGTCACGGGGACCAATGGCAAGACCACCGTCAGCCAGCTGTTCGCCCAGCTCGTGCGCCGCTGCAGCTATGACTGCGGCGTGATCGGCACCCTGGGGGCAACCCTCGATGGTGCGGCCGAGGCAAGTACCCACACGACACCGGATACGCTTGCACTGCAGGCGATATTTGCGGAGTGGGCCTCCCAGGCTGTGCCCTTCGCAGCCATGGAGGCGTCGTCCCATGCCCTGGACCAGTGGCGCCTCGATGGGGTCGCGGTCGATACGGCCATCTTCACCAACCTGACCCGGGATCACCTGGACTACCACGGTGATATGACGACCTATGGCGAAGCCAAGGGACGCCTGTTCGGATTTCCGGAGCTGCGTGCTGCGGTGATCAATGGCGACGATCCCTACGCGGCCAGGCTGCTGGCAACCCTGGATCCCGCGGTGAAGCCCTGCGTTTACGGCACGGCGGAAGCGGCGGACCTGCGCCTTGAGAAGCTCGAGCAGGATGCGCGGGGTCTGTCCTTCATGCTCCGGGGCCCCTGGGGCCGCCGCCGGGTTCGCACGCCGCTGCTCGGTGATTTCAACGCGATGAACGTGGTGGCAGCGCTCGCCGCGGCCATAGAGGCGGGACTCCCCACCGACGTATTGTTCGACGCGCTGCCCTCCCTGAGCGCGGTGCCCGGACGCATGGAGCCCCTGCGCCGCGACGGTGCTCCCCTGGTGGTCATCGACTATGCCCACACGCCCGATGCCCTCGCGAAGGTTCTGGCCGCCCTGCGCGCCCAGTGCTCCGGCGAGCTGGTCGCGGTGTTCGGTTGCGGCGGCGACCGGGACCGGGGCAAGCGCGCGCTGATGGGCGAGGCGGTATCGGCGGCAGCGGACCGTGCGGTGGTGACCAGCGACAACCCCCGGGGCGAAGATCCCCTGAAGATCATCGGCGATATCGAGGAGGGCATGATCGGCGCGTATCGCGTGTGCCCGGACCGCGCGGAGGCCATTGCGCTGGCGATTTCCAGCGCCCGCCCCGGAGACTGCGTGGTCATCGCCGGGAAAGGCCACGAGGATTACCAGATCGTCGGTGACGAGGTACGCCCCTTCAGCGATTCGGGTGTCGCCCGGGAAGTGCTCGCGGGGTATGACCGATGATGGGCAGCATGACCTTGCGCAGCGTCGCGCAGGCGGTGAGCGCCTCCTTCAGCGGTGTCGATGAGCCGGTTCTTGGGCTGTCCATGGACTCCCGTTCCGTGGGGGCCGGTGACCTGTTTGCGGCGATTCCGGGCGAACGCGTGGACGGCCATGATTTTGTCGAGCGTGCGGCGCAGCAGGGAGCGGTCGCGGCCCTCGTGGAGCGCCCCCTCACGGCGTCGATCCCCTGCCTGGAAGTGGCGGATGTGCGCCGTGCCCTGGCTGACGTTGCTGCGGAAAACCGGCGTCGCTACGACGGCGAACTGGTGGCGATTACCGGGAGCTGCGGCAAGACATCGGTGAAAAACATCTCCCGGGCAATTTTCTCCGCCGCGGGAGCAACGCTGGCGACCCGGGGCAATTACAACAACGAACTGGGCGTGCCCCTGACCCTTGCGCGCCTCGACGATCGTACGCGCTATGCCATTGTCGAGATGGGCGCCACGCGCCGCGGCGATATCGCGCACCTCTGCGATCTGGCAAAGCCGCGCATCAGTACGGTGCTGAATGCCATGGAGGCCCACCTGTCGGGCTTCGGTTCCGTGGCGGAAGTGGCGCAGGTGAAAGGTGAAATTTTCGATGGCCTCGGTGCAACGGGCTGCGCCGTCATCAATGGTGACGAGCCCTGGGCCGATGCCTGGGAGCAGCGCGCGCGGGCCAGTGGTGCAGCGACCCTGAGCTGGTCCCTCACCGGTCCGGCGGACCTCTGGGTGTCGGATCTGCAGACCCGGGACCTGGCGGGCAGCGCCTTTACCCTGCATATCGATGGCAGTGCCCTGCAGGTCGAGCTGCCCCTGCCCGGGTGTCACAACGTGGCCAATGCGCTGGCGGCGGCGGGCCTGGCATTTGCCGCCGGCCTGGCTCCCGATCGCATCGCGGCCGGCCTGGCTCAGGCGGAAGGGGAGCCGGGGCGCATGAGCGTGGAAACGCTCGCCGATGGCACGGTGCTGATCGATGACAGCTACAACGCCAATCCCGGATCCGTACGCGCGGCGATCGATTTTCTTACCCAGCGTCCCGGCGCGCGGACCCTGGTGCTGGGCGAGATGCGGGAGCTCGGTGATGACTCGCAACAGCGTCACCGGGACATGGGCGAGGCTGCCCGGGCTGCGGGTATTGACTGCTTCGTCGGCGTGGGCGGAGCCCTGACGGAGGCCGTCGAGGCTTTCGGCGCCGGGGCGCAGTGGTACCCCTCACGGGATGCGCTCGAGGGCGAGCTCGACACGGTCCTCGCCGGGAGCGATACGGTGCTGCTCAAGGGTTCCCGGGGAGCGGCGATGGAAACCCTGGTCGACGCCCTGCGCGCGGCGGCAAGGGGCAGGGCGGAACAGTCCGCCGCTAGCCAGGAGTCCACGTCATGCTGATGTTACTCGCCGACTACTTCGCACAGTTTGAATCCGGTTTCCGCGTATTCCAGTACCTGACGCTGCGGGGCATCCTGGCAGCGGGGACGGCGCTGGCGATTTCCCTGCTCGTCGGGCCGACGATGATCCGGCGCCTGAACTATTATCAGGTGGGGCAGGCGGTGCGCGAAGATGGCCCCCAGTCCCACCTGGAAAAAAGCGGCACACCGACGATGGGCGGGGCGCTTATCCTCGTTGCCATCGGGGTCAGCACGCTGCTCTGGGGCGACCTGTCCAATGCCTACGTCTGGGTGGCGTTGCTCGTGACCGCCGCCTTCGGTGCCGTCGGCTGGATCGACGACTATCGCAAGGTGGTGGAGCGCAATCCCCGGGGCCTGCCGACGCGCTGGAAGTACCTGTGGC
>CAXBBA010000100.1:0-6817 GCA_963973805.1 uncultured Halieaceae bacterium
CAGGCAGCCTGATCACTTTCGGTGCCTGAAAAGAAAAAAGGGGGCGGTAACAACCGCCCCCTTTTTCCTGGGCTGATCCCGAATGCCGCCCCCCCGGCACTCGCCCACCCTCCCGGCGACTATCCCTGAACGGTGTTGCCCTTCAATGCCTGCATCGGCGTGACGTAGTCGTAATCCAGGGCCGTGGCGACAGCGGGATGGGTGACCTGCCCCGCATGCACATTCAGGCCATCGCGCAGAAAACGATCGTCTTCCAGCGCCTGCTCCAGCCCCTTGTTCGCCAGATCCAGCACGTAGGGCAGCGTCGCGTTGGTCAGGGCCAGCGTTGAGGTGCGCGCCACACCACCGGGCATGTTAGCCACGCAGTAGTGCACAACGCCATCGACGATGTAGCAGGGGTCCTGGTGCGTCGTGGCGCGGGAGGTTTCAAAGCAGCCGCCCTGGTCGATGGCCACGTCCACGAGCACCGAGCCGGGCTTCATGCGCTGCACCAGGTCGGCGGTGATCAGCTTGGGTGCCGCGGCGCCGGGGATCAGGACCGCACCGACCACCAGGTCCGCCGCCACCGCGTGGCGTTCGATGGCATCACGGGTGGAGTACAGGGTCTTCATGCGCCCCTCGAACAGCGTGTCGAGTTCCTTCAGGCGGCCGATGGAGCGATCCACAATGGTCACATCCGCGCCCAGGCCCATGGCCATGCGTGCCGCGTTCACACCCACCACGCCACCGCCGAGCACCAGCACGCGCGCGGGCTCGACGCCGGGCACACCGCCGAGGAGCGTGCCGCTGCCGCCCTGGGTTTTTTCCAGGCTGTGGCAGCCCGCCTGAATCGCCATGCGCCCCGCCACCTCGCTCATGGGAGCGAGGAGGGGCAGGCCGCCCTGGGCGCTGGTGACCGTTTCGTAGGCGACGGCGGAAGCGCCGGATTCGAGCAACAGACGGGTCTGCTCGGGATCCGGTGCCAGGTGCAGATAGGTGAACAGCAGCTGACCGGGGCGTAGCATACGGCACTCCTGGGGCTGGGGTTCCTTCACCTTGACGATCAGCTCTGCCCAGGCGAATACCTCTTGAGCGGTGGGCAACAGCGTCGCTCCCGCATCCCGGTACTGGTCATCGTGAAAGCCGATGGCATCGCCACCCAGGGTTTCGATGGCGACCTCATGGCCGTGGTGCACGAGCTCGGCGACCCCCGCCGGCGTGAGACCGACGCGGTATTCGTGATTCTTGATTTCCTTGGGCACACCGATACGCATAGCCAGATTCCCGTTACATGAAGTGGAGGGGTATTCAGGCGGCGTATCTTAGGGGCGGCGACGGTACACCGCCCTACCACTATGGGGTGACGCTTCAGTCCTCGGTATCGACGGGGACTTCCTTGTACTGCAGCGTCGTCAGCTGCTCCGCCAGCAGCCCCAGGAGAAAGATGATCACGCCCGAGGATATGAGCAGCGCGGTCATATTGGTGAAGCGCCAGGAGCCGCTCATCAACGCGGTGCTGAAGTAGTTCAGTAGCCCCAGGCCCGTCGTCAGTACGGAGAAGGGAAAATACACCTTCAGGGGGGAATACAAGGTGCCGATCTTGAAGATGATCAGCAGAAAGCGCAGCCCGTCCTTCGCGACGTTGATATGGCTGCGGCCCTCGCGGCGGCGCACCTTGATCGGAAGAAAACCCACGGAATAGCCCGCACGATAGAACGCCATGGTGGAGGTCGTGGGATAGCTGAAACCGTTGGGCAGCAGATACAGGAAGCTCAGGAATTTGCGCCGATTCACCGCCCGGAATCCGGAGGTCAGATCGTCGATGCGCTGCCCCACCATCCAGCTGGCGAGGTAGTTGTAGAACCCGTTGGCACCCCAGCGCGCAATGCCGGCCTGGGACTCCAGTCCGGAGCGCGCGCCCACGACCAGGTCGTAGCCCTCTTCGATCTTGTACAGCAGGCGCTCCACGTCCGCAGGGGCGTGCTGGCCGTCTCCGTCCATGAACACGATGACATCGCCCGTGGCCGCCTGGGCGCCGCGCTTGATCGCCGCGCCGTTCCCCTTGCTGTAGGGCTGGCGCACCACGCGGGCCCCCGCCGCTTCGGCGGCCTCCCCGGTGCCGTCGCTGGAACCGTCGTCCACCACCAGCACTTCGTAGTCCGGGTAGTGGGCGCAAAGCTCCTCGACCAGACGACCTATCGAGGCCACTTCGTTCTTGGCCGGCAGGACAATGGATACACGCAAGATTCAGGATTCCTTGAAGCTGTTCAACCGTTCGATCTGCCGCGGCGTCAGCTCCCCCGCCCGCGCCAGATCCTCCAGGCGGGACAGTGTACCGCGCGCAGCCTCGTCGTCACCTGTCACGCGCTCAAAGTAGGCGCGCATCAGCAGCAGCTCCCAGTCACCGGGCCGCGCGTCCACCGCGAGCGCCATGTAGGCCCGCGCCCGCTCCAGCTGGCCTCCGGTATTGGCGAAGGACGCCAACACCTCGTACACGTTCGCCGAGGCCCGGGCCCGCGGTGACTCCCCGAGATACAGTTCCGCGAAGCTGTCTCCCAGGGTCTCCCAGGCAAAATCGGGACAGGTGCCAAGCTGGCGCATGCGCTTGAGCTCCGCCACGTAATGGGTTTCGCCGATGGGGCGCTCCAGGGGACTCGCGGCGATCGCCGCCAGCTCCCCTTCGGGCAGCGCTGCCCGCGCCAGGCAGGCAAGGGCCACATTGCGCAGGCGCTGGTCCGCCGAACGACGGACCCGCGTTGCAGGAGACCGGGCCTCGAACACATCCGCCTGCGCCGCCGCGGCCGCCGCCCGGGGGTAGTCCCCCAGCAGGGCATACTGCTTGGCGATCTCGGCGTGCGCCCGGGATGATCCGGGGTGGCCCGCCAGCTGATGCACGGCCAGGCGCAGGGGGTCGCCCCAGGCATAGCTCACGGCGGTGGTCTTCATGGCGAGGGCGAGCAGATAGAGTGCGATCAGCGCGGCCAGGCCCGCCCCCCTGCCCTGCAGAAGCGCCCGCAGCCGCAGCGCAGCCAGTCCCGCGGCGATGGCGAGGAACACGCCGGGCAGGTAATTGCGATGCTCGAAGTACAGCTCCAGGGGCAGCACCGTCGACTCGATGCTGTGCGCGCCCAGGAAGGCCCACAGCAGGGCCACCCAGGGCATACCAACACCGCGCCAGGCCGCGGCGATGGAGGCACCGAGCAATGCGCTCCAGAGCAGTACGCTCGCCGCCGTCGCGGGCGGCTGCAGCAGGCCCCGGGAGACCGGAACGTCATCGTGGTAGACGCCGAGGCGCAGGGTATCGGCCCAGAAGAACTGGCGCACATAGTCGATGAGAATACGGCTCTCGGTCAGCAGACGCTCCGCCAGGTCGAAGCGGCGCAGCGCGTAGCCCTCGTGAAACATCAGGTACAGCCCCGCCACCCCCCCCAGCGCCAGCAGCGGCAACAGCGGCGCCACCCGCGCGCGCCAGTGTCCACGCTTCTGGGCGGGCCAGAACCAGCAGCATTCCAGCACCACCATCAGCGGCAGCGCGAGAAACCCCGTTTCCTTGGCGTAGGGGGCCGCGAGGATCGCCACCAGCGCCAGGGGCAGGGACAACCAGGGCCGCTTCCCGGCGCTCAGCCGCGCGCGGGCAGTGACGTAGGCCAGCAGCGCCACCAGCACGAGCGTCGTCGCCAGCATCGCCATGCGCTGCACCACGTAGAGCACGGTGGAGACCTGCAGGGGACTGAGCAGCCAGATCGCCGCCGCGACCGCCGCGCCGAAGGTGGCCTCGCGGGGGCAGCGGTAGCACAGCAGCCCCCGGGCCAGAAAGAACAGCAGCACCCCGTTCAGCAGGTGCAGCAGCAGGTTATTGGTCTTGGAGACCGTGGCGGTCCCCGCCGTGTAGGCCTGTTCGGCGACGAAGGTGAGCACCGGCAATACGCGGCCCAGCATGCCCGACGTATCACCGGACACCAGCTCCCGGAACATGTCGGGATCTTCGCGCACCACCGCCAGGTGCTGCACCGAGCCCGCATCGTCCAGCACGTAGCCACCGCCAAGCCCCGGTGCATAGACCCAGGCGGTCAACGCCAGCACGGCAGCCATTGCCGCGCCAATCCCCGCAATTCTCGCCAGCGCCCCCATGCTCACCTCAGTCCCGCGCCCCCAGCACCGCGCCGAACCAGCGCTGGCGACGATGTCCGGGGTCCCTGCGATACAGCGGCACCACGGCTTCGAGCATGGCGCCGCTGTCCTGCGCCGCCATGGCCCGCTCCAGCCTCAGCTGCGCGCGCAGACCCTCGCTGCCGGGAATGTCCTCGATGCGCTGCAGAATGCGCTGCGACGAGGGGCCGTCCCCCGTGCGCAGGTAGTGGCGATAGAGCTCCCTCTGTACGCGCAGGTCCCCCGCGTAGCTTTGCTCCAGCGCTCTCAGCACCCGCCGCGTGGCCTCCGGAGCCGCCGCACAGCGACTGTCGAGGCAATCCAGCAGCGCCGCCACGGCATTGAACTCCGTCGCCGCCAGCGGCGCTCCGTCCAGTTGCTCCGTCAGCGCAGCCACCCAGCGGGCCTGCTCGGGATTCCCGGGGAAGTGGCGGGCATCAAAGCGATGCAGCAGCACCAGCGGCGCCAGGGCATCGCCATCGACCGCCGCCATCGTGCGATAGCTCTCGCGCGCCGCGAGCAACTGGGCCACCCGCTCGTCCCCGGAACGGGTCGAGGCGGACTGTTCCAACGCCTCAGCGAGCAGGTAATAAGCCCGGGGAGACCGGGGGTGCGCCGCGACGCTGCTGCGGGCCAGCATCAGCGGGTCTGACCAGGTCACCATGCGCTGCGCCAGGGGAATCACCAGTAGCAGCAGTAACAGGCAGGGCAGCAGCCGCGCCAGGTCCGGCATGCTCCCCTGCAGACGCTCCGTGGCGGCAACGATGGCCCAGGCGGCCAACAGGGCCAGGGCGAACGATGGCAGGTAATTGCGGTGCTCGAAAGCCAGCTCCAGCGCCAGCACGGACGATTCCATCGCATGGCCAATCAGGAAAAACCCCAGCGCAAACAGCAGCAGGGGCGCCCGGCGGCGCAGCGCCAGTGCGCCAATGAGAAGCCCTGACCAGGCCGCCGCGGAGACTGCCGTGGTCAACGGCTGCAACCACCCCGTCGACACCAGCAGATCGTCGTGCACAAAGCCGGGGTCGCCGGCCCAGGGCAGCAGCAGCCAGTAGACGTAAAGCCAGAGCACGCGCAGCTCCGTGAGAAGCCGCTCCCCGGCGCTGAAGTCCAGAAAACGATAGCCGCCGTGCACGACGTCCCAGCCCCCGAACCAGCCCCAGAGCAGCAGAATCGGTGGCAGCAGCGTCGCCAGCACCGCGAGTGCCCCCAACCAGTGAGGTTGCCGCGCAACGCGGCCCCGAAACACCACCAGTTCCGTCCAGGCGATGAGCCAGGGCAACAGCAGGGCGACTTCCTTGGCCAGCGCGCCGAGCAGCGTTAACAGCACAACCCAGATCAGGGTGCGCAGCGCCGCGGGCCAGATGAAGGGGGCTTCCGTGAGGGGCAGACGCCAGCGCAGATAGACCAGATAGGCCGCGGCGGAGCACAGCGCCGCGAGCTGGGTCATGCGCTGCACCGGATAGAGCACCGTAGACAGCTGCAGCGGCGCCAGGAACCACAGCAACCCCGTGATCAGCGCCAGCGTTTCCGCCCGGTCCCGCGCCTCCCCCAGCCCCCGGAACAGCAGCCGGGCGCAAAGCATCAGCAGCACGGCGCTGAGTCCGTGCAGCAGCGCGTTCACCACGCGCAGGTGGTCGGGATAGAGTCCTCCCTCCAGCGCTGCCTGGAGGGCGAAGGAGCCCATGCTGAGAATACGGCCGAAGGGGGTGGCCACCCCACTGAGCAGCGCATCGCGCCAGGAGGACGCCCCGCCGTCGAGGGAGCGCAGGGCGCTGTTGAATTGCAGGGAGGTGGCGTCGTCGAACAGGTAGCTGTCGCTGGCCAGCAGCGCGACGGCCAGCAGGTATGCGCCGGAGACAGCGCCGAAGATTAACCAGCCACGAGACTTCATGGGCCGGATTTTAACAGGAGCAGAAACGAAAAAGGCCCGGCGATGCCGGGCCTCTCCTCACAAGCTGTGGCGATATTAGCCGCGGCAGGTTGAAGGCAGGTATTTAGCTTCGATGATCGTGGCGGAACCACCAGCGTCAGGCTTACAAACCCACGAGATGGTGCGCGTCGCACCGTTAGTGGTAGCGGAGATGGCAAAGGAGTAGGCGTTACCCGAGTTGTCCACTACACCGGGACGTACGATCGCATGCACAAGGCCGGGAGTGTCATAGGCCAGGGACTGGACGATCGGACGGTCGGGGTTGGTGTTGATACCGGCTTCCGTATCGTCGTTGGGCAAACGACCACGACCCGCATAGAACTCCGCAATGGACGTCTTGGCTTCGGCCAGGGCTGCAATCGGCTCAGCCATCTTGGAGCGGACCGTGTAGTCCTGGTAGGCGGGCAGTGCGATGGCGGCGAGAATGCCGATAATCGCGATTACAATCATCAGTTCGATCAGCGTGAAGCCCTGCTGACGGGCGCGTTGCGTTTTCATGGAAATCCTCCGGTAGCTCTCGCTACAAGTTGTATCGGTTTCGGTACATTGGCATGTCGTCATCGCATCCCGGGGGCGCGCAGAGCGTCACGTATCGCCTTGAAATCCGCCACCCGGAACTCTTTCCATTCGGTACAGATTACCAGGGCGTCGGCACCGTCCAGCGCGTCCATGCGATGCTCCGCCAGGGTCAGGTCGTTACGGTCGTCGTAGAGGCGGCGACACTCGTCGCGCGCCTCCGGGTCGTAGGCCTGAATA
>CAXBBA010000101.1:0-6788 GCA_963973805.1 uncultured Halieaceae bacterium
CGGCGACGAGGCTCACCTCGTGGTGACCGCCTTCGCCATGCCCCCCCTGGCCGGCAAGCTCGGGAATGGCCAGCAGGGGTATGAATGCCAGCATGGCAATCACGGCGATATCCTGGAACAGCAGCACCGAGAAGGCGCTGCGAGCACCGTCGGACTTGTTCAGGCCCTTCTCCTGAAAGGTCTGGAGCACGATCGCGGTGGACGAGAGGGATAGCACCAGACCGATGGCGATGCTGCTGCGCCAGTCCACGCCCAACTGCCAGGCCACATAGGCAAACAGCGCCACCGTGAGGGTGACCTGAAAACCGCCGAGGCCCAGCAGGCGACTGCGCATGCGCCACAGCATGGCGGGCTCCAGCTCCAGGCCCACGAGGAACAGCATCATCACCACGCCGAATTCCGCGTAGTGCCCAATGGTGACGCTCTCCTCGGAGCCCACAACCCCCAGCACAGGCCCGATCACGACGCCCGCCACGAGGTAGCCGAGCACGGACCCCAAACCCAGGCGCTTGGCGATGGGCACCGCCACCACCGCCGCCAGCAGGAACACGAATGCCTCGAGGAGTATGCCGGTCACGACGCTACCCCGCTGTTCTCCACCAGCGCATTGACGGTGCAGGATTCACTGCGCTCCCAGGCATCCAGGGGCGCGTGGGTCAGCGCATCCAGCAACTGGCCGAAGCTGCGACGATGCTCGGGTATGCGCCCTTCCTCAAGGGCCGTACGAGCACTGAAGAGGCTAAAGGGTGGCAGGTAACGCATGTGACAGAGGTGGGCCGTCGCCTCCAGCGGGCGCAGCAGTTGGCGCAGCGTGAATCGATTCATGCCGCTCGGATCATAGGCACTGTCGGGGCCACCGGCGCTGCAGGCTGCGATCAGGTATTTGCCCGCCAGCGCCGTACCACCGGCACCGTAGGCGAAGCCGTGCTCCAGCACGAGGTCCAGCCATTCCTTGAGCAGCGCCGGCGTGGAATACCAGTACAGCGGGAACAGGAACACCACGGCATCGTGGTCCCGCAGGCGCTGCTGCTCCCGATTGATGTCGATGCGATAGCTGGGATACTCGGCGTACAGATCCACCAGGGTGCAGTGCTCGTGGGATGCCACCTGGGCAGCGAGCTCCCCATTGACCTCGGAACGCTCCAGGGATGGATGGGCTAGCAACACCAGCACTCGACGGCGGCGCATGGCGAGGCCCTCAGTCACAGGGACGTGTCGTACTCCAGGGGTGTCACGTGGCGGGCGAACTCTTCCAGCTCCTGCTGCTTGAGAAGCGCATACACCTCCTGGAACTGGGGGCCAAGGTACTCGGCGACGAAGCGGGACTGGCGGAAGCGATCAAGGGAGTCACTCCACTGCAGCGGGAGGCTGGGGACGAGTTGCTCCCAGGCATTGCCCGTCATGGGTTCGGGCGGCACCAGCTTTCGCTCTATGCCGTACAGCATGCCGGCGAGCACCGCGGCAATCACCAGGTGGGGCTGGCCATCGGCTCCCGCCACCCGGTGTTCCAGGCGCATCGCCGCCAACTCCCCCGCCGGGACCCGCAGGGCCACGGTGCGGTTCTCGTAACCCCAGCACGGGGCCAGGGGCGCGTGCATTCCCGGTCGGAAACGCCGGTAGGAATTCAGCGTCGGCGCCAGCAGGAGCATGATGTCCGGCAGCGTCTCGAGGCAACCGGCAATGGCGTGGCGCAGTATTTCGCTGCCCTGCTCCGTGCCGTTGTCGAACACGTTCTCGCCGTCGCGGCCACGCAGGCTGCAGTGCAGGTGCATTCCACTGCCCGCCAGCTCACCAAAGGGCTTGGCCATGAAGGTCGCCAGGTGCTCCAGGCTCCGCGCCACTCCGCGGATAGCGCGCTTGAGCAGCAGCGCCTGATCGGCTGCGAGGAGCGCGTCGGGCTGGTGTATGAGGTTGATCTCGTACTGCGAAGGCGCACTCTCCTTGATCAGCGTATCGATCGGCAGGTGCTGCGCCGCACAGGCCTCGCGCACGCCGTGCATGAAACTGTCCGCCTCGGCCATGGCCTCAAGGCCATAGGTCTGACCGCTGCCCAGGACGCCACCGAGACTGTCCTGCTGCGTGTGCACCGGCCGGCCGATATCGTCGCGCTCGCGCTCCAGCAGAAAGAATTCCATCTCACTGGCGACGACGGGTTGCAGACCCTGCTGGCGAAACCGGTCTTCCAGTTGCCCCAGCACCCGGCGGGGATCCAGGGGATTGGTGCTACCGTCCTCCAGGTCCAGGCTCACCAGGAGCTGCCCCATGGGGCGCTCGGACCAGGGCACGGGCGCCAGGCTTCGGGCATCGGCAACGCAGCGGCCATCCCCGTCACCGCTGCCGAACACCCACTCCTCCACATCGCGCCCCCAGCTGTCGAACACGACGGAGCTCACGGGAAG
This sequence comes from uncultured Halieaceae bacterium, assembly GCA_963973805.1. GTDB lineage: Bacteria > Pseudomonadota > Gammaproteobacteria > Pseudomonadales > Halieaceae > Congregibacter. The sequence continues at coordinate 2,400 of CAXBBA010000101.1, forward strand.
CTTGAGCTCGCCGGCGAGGACTGTCGCAAGTTTTTCCCGCGCCACCCACTTGCCGCGCAATCCCCCGGCCAGATCGGCGAGGATGACTTCGAACATCTCCAGATCGGGGTGGGCATCGAGAAATTGATCCGCGCTGGACGCCGCGTCGGTCATGAACTGTTCCTTCCTGGTAGTGGGCGGAGGGCGGGCTGGCTGCCCGTGCCCCAATCCCGGAAAATAACACCGCGTAGCGCGGGTGGTCGGCAACACCTTTGGGGTAATGGCGCTCCCGGGGGGCTGTGTCAGACTGCCGCAAAAGCGTGACTATAGCACCGGCCGCCGCGCATGCCGCGACCTATTCCAGCGCCCCCGCGGCCATCGCCGACGGACCGCCCCAGGAGCCAGACCCATGAACACCACCAGCAATACGCAGCGCCTCCAGTCCCTGGACCGCGCCCATCACCTGCATCCGTTTACGGATTTCCACAGCTACGCGGCAGAAGGCGGACGCATCTTCCAGCGCGCCGAGGGCGTGTTCATCTACGACAGCGACAACCACGCCATGCTCGACGGCATGTCTGGCCTGTGGTGCTGCAACCTTGGCTATAGCCAGGACGCAATCAAGGACGCTGTATACGCCCAGCTCCAGCAGCTGCCCTACTACAACAACTTCTTCAAGTGCGCCAACGAGCCGGCGGTGGAGCTCGCCGCCGCGCTGACGGAAGTGGCACCGGACGGATTCAACCACGTGTTTTTCACCAACTCCGGGTCCGAGGCGAATGATACGAACATCAAGCTCGTGCACCGCTATTTTGACCTGCTGGGCAAGCCGGAGAAGAAGCTGATCATCAGCCGCAGGAACGCCTATCACGGCAGTACCATCGCCGCCGCATCCCTGGGTGGCATGAAGGCGATGCATGAACAGGCTCTGGGCCTGACCTACGTGCACCACATCAACCAGCCTCACTGGTTCGAAGGCAGCGAGCCCGGGGAGGATCCGGAGACCTTCGGCCTGCGCATCGCCCGGGAACTCGAAGCGAAGATCGACGAACTGGGCGAGGACCGCGTCGCCGCGTTTATCGCCGAGCCGGTGCAGGGCGCCGGGGGTGTCATCATCCCCCCCGACAGCTACTGGCCAGAGCTCCAGCGCATCTGCGACGAGCGGGATATTCTGCTCATCGCCGATGAGGTGATCTGCGGCTTCGGCCGCACGGGCGAGTGGTGGGGTAGTCAGAGCTACGGTATGAAGCCCCAGCTTGTGACCTTCGCCAAGGCGGTCACCAACGGCTACATGCCCCTGGGTGGAGTGCTGATCTCGGACACCGTGGCGGACGTGCTGATGTCCGGAGGTGGGGAATTTGCCCACGGCCTGACCTACTCCGGCCATCCCGTTTCCTGCGCCGCGGGTCTGGCGACGCTGAAAATCCTGCGCAACGAGCAGATCATCGAGAACGCAGCGAAGAATCTGGCCCCCTATTTTCAGGAGCAGCTCCGCAGTTACGATGATCACCCCATCGTCGGTCAGGTGCGCGGCCGCGGCTGCTTCGCCGCCGTGGAGCTGGTGCGAGACAAGCAAACCCGGGAACGCCTGGCGCCGGAATCCGCCGCCGCCGTGTTCTGCCGCGACACCGCCAACGAGCACGGTCTGATGGTCCGCCAGACCGGCGACGCGATGATCATGGCGCCGCCGCTGATCTGCGACCACTCCCATGTGGACATGCTCATCGAAAAGCTCGGCATCGCCCTCGACGCGACGGCCGCCGAATTCGGGGTGAACGCTTAAACGCGGCGCAATACGGATCGGGTGCGGTGCCTTTGCGCCGTTCCCGATTCACCTCCGACTCCCCTTCTGGCTGAATCGCCCATGCTACGCTGAGCGCTCCAGGCACCGACCGCAGGGTATCCCGTGACCGAGTCCGTCCAACATGTGAAGACCCTGCGCCAGCGGGACCTCGTGCTTTTCACCGTGACGGCGATTCTGCTGCCGGACACTCTGGCCGCAGCAGCATCCATCGGCGCGTCGAGCATCAGCTGGTGGGTGCTCCTGAGCCTGCTGTTCCTTCTTCCCTTCGCGCTGATCAGCGCCGAGCTCGGCTGCTCCTACCCGGAGCAGGGCGGCGTCTACGCCTGGGTGCGGGACGCCTTCGGCAGCCGCTGGGGCTCCAGGGTCACCTGGTGCTACTGGATCAACACAACGGTGTGGCTGCCTTCTATCTGCGTGCTCTTCGCCGGCATACTCAAACAGCTGTTCTTTCCCGAGGCGGGCCTCCTGTTCCAGACGTCTGTGGCCATGGGCATCTGCCTGCTCACCGTGGGGGTCAGCTGCGTGGCCCTGGACCTGGGCAAATGGGTTCCGAACATCGGCGCCATCGCCAAGGTCCTGTTCTTCAGCGCCATCATTCTGGGCGCGTGGAACTACGCCGGCGACCATGGCATGGCCAACCCCCTCACAGCCGGGAGCCTGGCCATTCGCTGGGACGAAGGCCTGAGCTACATCCCCGCCATCATCTACGGGATGCTGGGTTTTGAGCTGGTCAGCGCCGGGAGCGAAGAGATGCGCAACCCGTCCCGGGATGTCCCCAGGGCGGTCCTCCTGTCCGGACTGCTGGTGGTGTTTTTCTACACCCTGGGTACCGTAGCCGTGCTCGCAGCGATTCCCGCCGGCGAAATCAATCTGGTGGAAGGGCTGGTGGATATGCTGCGCCTGTTCTTCGCGGGCGAACACCAGTCCCTGGTCGTGACGCTGCTCGGCAGCAGCGTACTCTTCGCGGTGTTTTCCAGCGGCGCGACCTGGGCCATCGGCTGCAACCGCGCCGCCGCCGAGGCAGGCGTGGAGGGTGAATTGCCCCGGGTGTTTGCCATCGAACATCCCCGCACCGGGTCGCCCATCGGCGCCGCGCTGCTCATGGGCGTCGTCGCCACCGCGATGCTGGGTCTCTACGCGCTGGCAGCCCAATCCAACGAAGACCTGTTCTGGTCCCTGTTTGCCTTCAGCGGGGTGATTTTCTTCCTTCCCTACATCGCCATGGCCTTTGCTTTCCTGCGCCTTCGCTATCGCGACCCGGGCCACCCCAGACCCTTCCGCGTTCCCGGCGGAGCGACGACAGCCTGGTTCTGCGCCATCATCACCGCTGCCACGCTCTCCATCGCGGCGCTGCTGTTCCTCGTCAACCCCGACGAAGGCCCCCAGTGGCCCGTCATCGCCGGCGTCATTGCCATGCTCACCCTCGGCGAGTTCATCATCCGCCACGCGGAACGGCGTCGAGGGGAACTCCCCGGGGGGCCGGTCATCTAATGCTTCGACCCGGACGTACCACTCACCGGGCACTCGAAGGATCACACGATGGACGCCATACAACGCAAATTACGATTTCGCCGCATGCTGGCCACCGGCGCCGCCAGCCTGCTCTTTGCCACCCCCACCCTGGCCGCGCCCGCCGCTGCGGAGCCACCCAGGCGCCTGGACACGACGGAACAGACCATCTCCCAACGCGATAGCCGGGATGCCATGAAACTGGTGGGGAAGGCGCGCCTGAAGGTATTGCTGTGGTCCGTCTACGATTCCCGCCTGTACACCCCCTCGGGGGCCTACAACGATGGCGACCGCCCCCTGCGCCTGGAACTTCAGTACCTGCGGGACATCGCCGCCGCAGACCTGGTAGACCGGACTCTGGTCGAATGGCAGGCCATGGGCCGAGACCATCCGCGCCAGCAGGAGTGGCTCGCATCGCTGGGGAGGCTGTGGCCGGACATCACCGCGGCGGATGTGCTCACCCTGGATCTCGATAGCAATGGCATCGCCACCTTCCACCACAACGGCCGGGAGTTGGGTGCGATCGATGATCCGGACTTCGGCCAGGAATTCGTCGACATCTGGTTATCCCGGGACTGTACCCGGCCAGAACTCCGTCTGGCGCTGACGGGCAAAGAGGTACAGAGCTAGGCCGCGCGGGCCCTCAGCTCTCGCCGCCATCGCCGAGGTAGCGGGCCAGGCGCTCGTCCCCCGCCTCGCCGAACAGTATCCTGCTCGCCTCCCTGAGGCCCGGCGCCCGGGCAATCACGTCCCGGCGCAGCACCTGTTCGATCTTCGAACGGCGCCGCATGAAGTCCTCCAGGCGCACCACCATCTCCCGGCGTGCGGTGAGCTCGATCTCACAGCGGGTGTATTCGGCGTGCTCGATCAATAACTCGACGCTGGTGGGATCTTCGCGAATACGGTCCAGCAGCTGGAACGCGGCTTCGCCATAGCGTCGCCAGAATCGCTCGCTGAGGGGCTCGGAGGAACCCGGGTCCGTCATCCCATCCAGACCCAGCTGCCGGGCCTGCGCCATGAAGCGCTCCCGCACGGAGCCCCGGGGTTCGCCGTACCAGATGGCGTCGCAGTCAGGCACCGCAATTCCGAGCTCGCGC
>CAXBBA010000102.1:0-6708 GCA_963973805.1 uncultured Halieaceae bacterium
CGAAATCCGCGATCTTCACCATGCCGTCTTCGCGATTGAAGATGATGTTGTCGGGCTTCATATCGCGATGCACCACGTTGCGGGCGTGGGCGTAGTCCAGGGCGTCGGCGAGCTGCGCCACGCACTCCAGCACCTGCTCCGGCGTGAGGCGCTCGCCCCGCAGCAGCAGGTCCCCGAGCGTGTCCCCCGTGAGCAGCTCCATCATGATGTAGGGAGCGCCCTCGATGGTGCCGACGTCGTACACCGTCACAATATGCGGGTGTGTCAGGGCTCCGGCGGCCCGCCCTTCGCGGATGAAACGGTTTTTATACTCTTCATTCTGACAGTGCTCACCCTTCAGTATCTTCAGGGCGACGGAGCGATCGATCTGAGGGTCATAGGCGCGGTACACCAGCGCCATGCCGCCCTCACCGATGAGTTCGATGATGTCAAAACGCCCAAGCTTTTGCCCGACAAAATCCACGGAATCCTTTCCCCTGCCCTTCGTCAAATCGTCAGCCATACACCCGCAACGGCCGCTACGATGGTGACGACGAGCAGCGCCAGAAGCGCCTTGCTCGTCCGCTGTTCCCGCGTCGAGCCCTGAATCCGGGGCTCACCTATATTCTGGGTCGTTTCGAGATCCGGCGACGTCACCGACGACTCCTTCCCTCCACCGCCGACCAGCACCACGGTCAGATTGTCGTGCCCGCCATTCTCCAGAGCGGCATTCATTAACGCCTCCGCCTGGGACTCCTGAGAGGAGTTCATGCGCAGGGCGCTCTGTATCTCGGCATCACTGAGAAATGGTACTGGCATCACTAAAATTGGCGTCGGACACGCCCAGGGATCGGCTGAGGGCGTGGCGCTGGGGATGGTTGGCAGCCTGCTCCGGTGCTATGGCGCCCTTCTGCAGCAACTCGTTCACGGCACTGTGGTCCGTCGTGAGCTGGCGCAGCTGCCCATCAAAAAGATAAGCGCGGCTATCGCCGACCCAGGCTATTTCGTAGGCGCGGCCATCAAGGCGCAAGGCGACCACCGTCGTGCCCATGTTGCTCGCTGAGGACTTCCCGGTGGGCGTGCTCAATGGCGCTGGACAAAGAGGCGCCCCCGCTCACGTCGCGTTCGATCACCTCGCAGGCGATGGCAGAGGCGATCTCGCCCTCGCTGTGCCCCCCCAGTCCATCGGCCACCACCCACAAGCCCAGCTGCGGTGCGGCGGCGTAGCTATCTTCGTTGATTGCGCGACGAAGTCCAGGGTGCGTCTTTGCTGTGAAGGGCATCATTAAGCGACGATCTCAAACATTCCCTGTTCTCGCAATTGCCCAGTCTAGCTCAGGTGAGACGCAAAGGGGCGCGCAATGTGGATTTCGCCGTCTCAGGCATCGATATCAGCTTCCCGCGTATTCACGATGGCCATGGTGATGAGTCCCGTCGGCACGGCAAACACGCCCAGGCCGACCATCAGCGTGAAAAAGGTGAACACCTTGCCTCCGGCGGTCACGGGATAGACGTCCCCGTAGCCCACGGTGGTCAGCGTGGCCAGGGCCCACCAGAAGGCGTGGAACACGGACGCGAAATTCTCCGGCTGGGCATCCTTCTCGAAGAAATAGATGCCCACCGCCGCAAGGTAGAAGACAAACAGGGCGCCGATACCGAACACCGCGAGGTCCACGCGCACCATGCGAAAGGCGCTGGAAATCCGCCGCGCTGCGTCGACGTACCGCACCAGCTTGAACAGGCGGAACAGACGAAACAGCCAGAACACCCGGAGGCTTCGCAGGTCCACCGCGAACTGCAGATAGAACGGCAGTATCACCAGCAGGTCGATGATGCCGAAGAAGCTGAAGACAAAACCCGGGCGATCCTCGGCGATCCACAGGCGCAGCAGGTATTCGAACGTGAAAACAGAGATGGCGAAGACTTCGAAGCGCCGCAGCCAAGCGCGAAATTCCGGACTGAGATCGGGAAGGGTTTCGACGGTGAATCCGACGATGGACAGCACGATGAGAATCTGCACGGTCCATTGGAACCCGCGCGCCAGACCCGGCTGGGAGGTGGCGAGGGCCTCGCGAATGCGGACGCGAAGGCTCGCCGGGGAATGCTCCGAGGTCACGGTGGCGGCCACGCTGAAACGGTCATGGGCAAGGGGACCGAATCAGTTCAGGCCCAACCCGATCACCAGCCCGACGGCGATGCCGAGGCCGATAAAAATCGCCGCAACCACAAGGCCGACGGCACGATTGTCGTTCCCCAGCTCCTTGTTGATGTCCAGGGGATTGAATACGTCAAAGATCCAGTATCCGAAGATCATGAAGCCCAGGGTCAGCGCCGTACCCAGCGCCGCGTAGAGAAAGTTGAGTCCTATTATCGACCAGTCCATCAGCGTATCGCTTCCTTGATCTCGAAAATTCGTTCCACATAGGTGAGGGTTTCGCGCGAGCGATGCCCCGTAACGAGGGGCAAGGCCTCGTGCATCGAATCCCACTGGCGGGGATTCAAGCCCCGGTTGATCGCCTGCCGCTGGGCCTTCAGCAGATTGCTGCGCCCGGCGTTGTAGGAACCGTACATGAACTTGAGACGCTCATCGAGGCCGCGCCCCTTCTGCCAGTAATCGAACTGGTGCTTGTTGTACCAGATGCCCGCGGCGATATTCCAGCGCGGCTCCACCAGACTACCTTCTATCAGCTCTGATTTGCGCGATACCTCGGCAAAGGTACGGGGCATCAACTGCATGATGCCCACGGCTCCAACGGGACTCTGGGCGGTGGGATTGAGATTGGACTCCGCGATGGCCTGCGCCTTGAAGTAGTGCCAGTCGAACCCTATGCCGAAAAAGCGCTTGGAGTACTTGCGAAAATGGCTGTCGTAATCCTTGTGGTCGCGGTATTTCTCGAAACCCTGGCCGAGCACAGGCCCGGTCATGAGCAGACCGATCAGCAGCAGAGCGAGGCCGCTGCGCGCGGGTGCGCTGAAGGGATCGCGCATAGCTTTCTCCCTGACTCCCAGGACCAGAGCGCTGCCCGGTCCTCACCGAAACCCTGCCAGCGCTGTCTAATGCACAAGTACATAATGAATAGAACGTCGGATCAAGGCATCATCGCGTCGGATAATCCCGTTCCCGCGAGCCCTGCCCGCCGCTGAATGGCAATGCCCGACAGGTGGTCGCCGCCCTGTCCCTCATATAGACGCGCTATCGGACGGGGATCAGGCTCACGGGGTAGCCGCGTGACGACTAACCCATTGAGCGGAACCACCGTCGACCGTGGCCACGGGGCGGCGGGGAACCCAAAACAGGAGCAATCGCATTTTCCGATCATGCTTTAGCTTTTAATTCATTTTACTAGTTGGCGCCCTCTTCCTATGGTTAAGGAGCGTGGCCGGCGTGTGTGCTGGCCCCTGTCATCCTAACGAAGTAGTTGAGGAGCATAGCAAGATGATTAAAAGAGCCCTGCCCCTGGCGACGGCCATCGCAGTAAGCCTTTCCGTATCGACGCCCGCAAGCGCAGAAGCTGGAATGGGGACCCCCCAATCAAACCTCAAATGGTGGCCCGACAGCCTGGACCTGTCGCCGCTGCGACAGCACGAAACCCAGGCGAATCCCCTGGGACCGGATTTTCACTATGCCGAGGCCTTCCGCACCCTGGATCTCGAGCAGGTCAAGGCTGAACTGGCCACGTTGATGCGCGACTCCCAGGACTGGTGGCCCGCCGACTGGGGACACTACGGCCCCCTCTTTATTCGCATGGCCTGGCACAGCGCGGGCACTTACCGCGTCAGCGACGGTCGCGGTGGCGCCGGCGGAGGACAGCAGCGCTTCGATCCCCTGAACAGCTGGCCCGACAACGCCAACCTCGACAAGGCGCGGCGTCTGCTCTGGCCGGTGAAACAGAAGTACGGAGAGAAGATCTCCTGGGCAGACCTGATGGTTCTCGCGGGCACCGTGGCCATGGAAGACATGGGCTTCAAGACCTTCGGCTTTGCCGGTGGTCGCGAAGATGACTGGCAGCCGGAGCTCGTCTACTGGGGCCCCGAGGCTGACATGATGGGACAGGAGCGATTCGGCGAAGACGGCAAGCTGAAAGGCCCCCTGGCCGCATCGCACATGGGCCTGATCTATGTGAACCCAGAAGGCCCCGGTGGTAATCCGGACCCCAAGGCATCGGCGGAGCGTGTTCGCGAAGCCTTCGGCCGCATGGCCATGAATGACGAAGAAACCCTGGCCCTCATCGCCGGCGGCCACACCTTCGGCAAGGTACACGGCGCGCACAAACCCGGCGACTGCGTCGACCGCGAACCTGCGGCGGCCGGCATGGAAGAACAGGGCCTGGGCTGGAAGAACAGCTGCGGCAAGGGCAATGCGGAAGACACGGTCACCAGCGGCCTGGAAGGCGCCTGGACCCAGACGCCCACGCAATGGTCCATGCTCTACCTGTCGAACCTGCTGAACTTTGACTGGGAGCTCACCCGCAGCCCCGCGGGCGCCCACCAGTGGGTCGCCAAGGACGGCGCGCTGGACGGCACGGTGGCGGACGCCCACGTCGAAGGCAAACGCAACGCTCCGATGATGCTGACCACGGACCTGGCCCTCAAGGAAGACCCCGTCTATCGCGAGATAGCCGAACGCTTCCTGGCCAACCCCGAGGAGTTCGAGCTGGCCTTCGCCAAAGCCTGGTTCAAGCTCACGCACCGCGACATGGGCCCCAAGGCCCGCTATCTCGGAGATCTGGTGCCCGATGCAGACCTGCTGTGGCAGGACCCGTTGCCCGAGGCCGATTACAAGATGATCGACCAGGGGGATGAGGAAAAACTGCAAGACATGATCCTGGACTCCGGTCTCAGCAATGCGGAACTGGTGCGCACGGCCTGGGCCAGCGCCTCAAGCTACCGCGATACGGATATGCGCGGTGGTGCCAACGGTGCCCGCATCCGCCTCGCGCCGCAGAAGGACTGGGCGGTCAATGATCCCGAGGAACTCGCCCGGGTCCTGAAGGTACTTGAAGGCATCCAGGAGGACTTCAACGGCGGGATGTTCCGCCGCAGCAAGGTCTCCATGGCGGACCTGATCGTGCTGGCAGGTAACGTCGGTGTGGCCCGCGCGGCGGAGGAAGCAGGCTACGAGGTGGAAGTGCCCTTCACCCCGGGCCGGGTCGATGCCACTCAGGAGATGACCGACGTCGACGCCTTTGAGGAGCTTCGCCCCATGGCGGACGGGTTCCGCAACTGGTACGGCAGCAACAACTACCTGTCACCGGCGGACCTGCTGGTGGACAAGGCTGACCTGCTGGGCCTGACGGTGCCTGAGATGACCGTGCTGGTCGGCGGCATGCGTGCCATCGGCGCCAACGCCGGGGGCAGCAGCCACGGTGTGTTCACGGATGAGCCGGGCACCCTGGGCAACGACTTCTTCGTCAACCTGCTGGACATGAGCACGCAGTGGGCACCGGCGGAGGGCCAGCCCTACGTGTTTGAGGGGCGCGACCGCCAGACCGGCGCGATGAAGTGGTCGGCCACCGAGGTGGACCTGGTGTTTGGCTCCAACGCCGAGCTGCGGGCAGTTGCAGAGGTTTACGCCTTTGACGGCGCCGAGAGCAAGTTCATCGACGACTTTGTTGCCGCATGGACCAAAGTCATGAACGCGGATCGCTTCGACCTGCGCAACTGACCCCCTGCCCCCTGACGGCGGCTCCTCCGGGAGCCGCCCTATTCCCTCGCCAGGCTGGCGACACTGCAAACCGACGCCTCGTCATCACTGCCAGCTGCACTGTGTGGGACACAGATGCACGGGTTTATGACAGGTTATTAACAAAATCGTCACACGGGCTTGCTACGGTTCGCGTTTGAAGCTCGCCACGCCGGCGACCATCCAGGATCGGCGATCAATTCGCATCAACGCAGCAAAAACTCCGAGTACCCATACATGACATCGCTGACGATACTTGCTGTCGATGATGACCCGGGAATGCGCCTGCTATGTGAGGCGGCATTTCTCCGATGAAGGGTATCGCGTACTGCTCGCCGGCAGTGGTGAGGAAGCGCTTACGGTACTCGAAACCGAAGTCCCCGCTGTGATCCTCCTCGACATCATGATGCCGGGCATGGACGGTTTTGCCACCTGCACCGCCATCAAGAGCTCCCAGGAACACAGCAATATACCCGTCATCATGCTCACGGGCATGGACGACGTGGATGCGGTGGAGCGCGCCTACAATTGCGGTGCATGGGATTTCACCGCCAAACCGATCAACTGGCAGATTCTGAAGTACCGGGTACGCTATGCGCTGCGGGCATCGGAGGCGTTTCGTGCCGAACGGCGCGCGGCGCGCCTGAGCCGCACCATCGACAATGGCCACTCAGAGGTGCTGACCTTCGACGCCGACACCGGCATGCTACGATCGGCCAACAACAGCGCGCGAAAAAACCTCGGCTACGATCTGGACGAGTTGCTTGGCCTGCCGTTCTTCAGCCTGGGCCACGGTACCGCGGGAACCAGCCTGGCCCTGGAACTGGAAGCCCTCAGAGTAAAGGGGCAACTGAACCTCACGCTCACCTTGCTGCGCAAGAATGGAACCCGCTATCCCGCAGAAGGGATTTTCCTGTACTCCGGTGACGAGAAGCCTCACCAGGTTGTCTGCATCCTGCAGGACACCAGCGAACGCAAGCGCGTCGAAGCCGAGTTGCACCGCCTCGCGCACTACGACGATCTCACCAAGCTGCCCAACCGTCGCC
>CAXBBA010000103.1:0-6703 GCA_963973805.1 uncultured Halieaceae bacterium
GCTGACCGCAACGCGGGCGCCCATCAGACCCCGGAACTGGGGAATACCGGTGAGGGGGCCGTTGCTGACGACGTTGGCGCCGGGGGCATTTTTCAACAGTTGCGTGGCGTCGGGTTTGACGTTGGTGACACTGCTCACGTCGATCGTGCGCGTGTCGCGAATGGCGGTAACCAGCAGCTCTTCGAGCTCCTGGGCCACGGTGGGGGGAGTCAGGCTCCCCATAAGGGCCGCAGTTAGGCCCAGAGTCAGCGGTGAACGCTGCATAACACTCTCCTGAAACAAGACGTCCTCCACCCGGCGCATGGTTACGCTGAACGGTGAACTATCGATAGGGGAAGGCCGCATGGTGCGGAGCTTCCTTGCTTGGTGCCGACGAGCGGCGGAGAGAATCAGGCCGGGGGGGTGCGTACCGGTGGTCGTAACCACCGCTGCGCCGGGACCGGTGTCGAAGCGGGTCTCGAGGCGAGGTAAATCGGGGGTAATGCCGTGCTATCGATTGCGGGGGCCGCATCGGCGACAAGCTTCGCGTTGCCGGCGCTGCCCAGGGGGCAGGCGCCGCTATCGACGGCTTCGTTGTCCCCCAGGGCATCCGCCGTGGCAGCGCTTTGGTCGCCATTGCCGTGGTGACCATGGTGACCATGGTGGCCGTGGTGATGTTGCTGTTGCGGCGCCGATGGGGAAAGCGCCGTCAGGGCATCGATGATCTGCGCGCTGCGCAGATCGCCCGGGCACAGATGGAAAGCGGTGCCGCTGGCAATGGGCGCGGCCATGTGACCCGCCGGTACAATCCCCATCGCGAGCGTATAGGCAATGACCGCGAACAGGGCGAAGGCCCGGCGCGATGTGCCTGCTTGGCGGTGAAGGGTTGTCACGGGTCGGTTTCCAGGCCCAATGGTAAAAAACGGGGCGCTATTGTAGCGCAACGACCCCGATTGGTGCCCGGTGATGAAAGCTGTGATGCAGTTGGTATTTGTCGCGTTGTAAAGACTTCAACAAGCGGTACTATCGGCGGTCCGACACCTGCACAGAACCGGAGCACCGGACACACCCATGAAGCTGGAAGTCGTTATTCTCGCCGCGGGCCAGGGAACGCGCATGCGCTCCTCCCTGCCCAAGGTCCTCCACCCCCTGGCATCGCGCCCGCTGCTGGCCCATGTTCTGGATGCCGCCCGGGAGCTGACCCCCATTCGCCTGCATGTGGTGATAGGCCACGGCGCCGAAACCGTGCGCGAACGCCTGGATGCGCCGGACATCGAATGGGTGCTGCAGACCGAGCAACTGGGTACGGGCCATGCGGTGCTGCAGGCGCTGCCGGGTATCGACGATGACTCAACGGTGCTGGTGCTTTACGGCGATGTCCCCCTGCTGCGCTCCGAGACACTGGGGCAGCTGGTCGAAAACTCCCCCGCCCTCCTCACGGCGGACCTCGACGACCCCACGGGCTACGGCCGCGTGCTGCGCGACGACGCGGATCAGTTACAGGGCGTGGTCGAGCACAAGGACGCCAGCGAAGAGCAGCGGTCAATCTGTGAAATCAACACCGGTGTGCTGGCCTATCCCGCCAGCCTGCTGAAAGCCTATCTGCCCCGCGTCGGCAATGCGAACGCCCAGGGCGAATACTACCTGCCCGATGTACTGTCCATGGCGGTGGAAGAAGGCCATTGCGTGGGCGCCCTTCGCGCCCCCGAAGCCAGCGAGACCATGGGTATCAATGACCGACGTCAGCTGGCGCAGGCGGAAGCGACCTATCGCGCCCGCGTGGCGGATGAACTCATGACCGCCGGCGTGTCCCTCGCCGATCCGGCGCGCATCGATGTGCGGGGGCGCCTCCGCTGCGACGCGGATGTGTTTATCGATGTGAACTGCGTGTTCGAGGGTGATGTGGAGCTGGGCAAGGGGGTCACCATCGGGCCCAATTGCGTGCTGCGCAACTGCTCCATCGAGGCCGGGACGACGGTGAATGCCATGAGCCACATCGATGAGGCGAAGGTGGCGACGGACTGCCAGATCGGACCCTACGCGCGCCTGCGCCCCGGCACCACGCTCGCTACCGGTGCCCGTATCGGCAACTTCGTCGAGACCAAGAAGGCGCAGATCGGCGCCGGCAGCAAGGTTAACCACCTGAGTTACATCGGCGATGCCACCCTGGGCAGCGGTGTGAACATCGGCGCCGGGACCATCACCTGCAACTACAACGGCATTGCCAAGCACCCCACCACCATGGGCGATGGCGTGTTTGTCGGCTCCAACAGCACGCTCGTTGCTCCCCTGGACATCGGTGACGGCGGGTTTGTGGGTGCCGGCTCTACGGTAACGCGGGATATTCCCGCGGAGTCCCTGGGCGTTGCCCGCGGCAAGCAGCGAAATATCAACAACTGGCAGACGCCCAAGCAGCGCGCTGCCGGTGAATCAGATTAAGGAATCAGGCCTATGTGCGGCATCGTAGCGGCGACAGCACGACGGGAGGTTTCCGAGATTCTTCTCGAGGGGCTGCGGCGTCTGGAGTACCGGGGTTATGACTCGGCGGGGATGGCGCTCATCGACAACGAGCACCGCCTGCAGTTGCACAAGTACCTGGGCAAGGTGGCGGCGCTCGAAGACGCCCAGGCCCTGAATCCCATCCTGGGCTGCACCGGTATTGCCCATACGCGTTGGGCTACGCACGGTAAACCGTCCGCAGTGAATGCCCACCCGCATATTTCGGGGCAACGCGTTGCCGTCGTTCACAACGGCATTATCGAAAACCACGCCGTGCTCCGCGAAGAGATGCGGGAGGCGGGCTATGATTTTGCCTCCGCCACCGATACGGAAGTCGTCGTGCACCTGATCCACCAGGCCCTCGACGGCGGTGCCACGCTCCTCGAAGCGATGCGAAGCACGGTGGACAGACTCGAGGGCGCCTACGCGCTGGCTGCCATCGACGTGGAGGCGCCGGACACCGTGGTCGCCGCACGCTCCGGTAGTCCCCTGGTGGTCGGCGTGGGCATCGGGGAGCACTTCCTGGCATCGGATACGCTGGCACTGCGTCAGGTGACGGACCGTTTCATCTATCTGGAAGAAGGTGACACGGTCGTTTGCTCCGCATCGGGGCTGGCGATCTACAACGGCGACGGCGAGCCGGTGCAGCGCGAAATGAAGCGCGTATCCGGGGACGTGGACGATGCGGACCTCGGCGACTTCGAGCACTACATGCTCAAGGAGATTTACGAACAGCCCCACGCACTGGCGGCGACTTTCGCCAAGGCGGCGGATGGCAGGATCGACGACAGTATTTTCGGGGAGGGCGCCGCCGAGGCATTTGCGCGCACCAACGCAATTCAGATCGTGGCCTGCGGCACGAGTTATCACGCAGGCATGGTTGCCCGCTACTGGCTGGAAGACATCGCCGGCATCCCCTGCCAGGTCGAGGTGGCGTCAGAATTCCGCTACCGCAAGCGTGTATCCCATCCCGGTACTCTGCTGGTTACCGTATCCCAGAGCGGCGAGACCGCCGATACGCTGTCGGCGCTGCGCTTTGCCGACGCCGATGAGTTCGTCGCCAGCCTGGTCATTGCCAATGTCGACAACAGTTCCCTGGTGCGCGAAAGCGATATGGCTTTCCTGACCCGCGCGGGTACGGAAATCGGCGTCGCATCGACCAAGGCCTTCACCACGCAGCTGGTGGGCTTTCTCATGCTGGCCCTGGTGCTCGGTCGGCACCGGGGCCTCTCGGAAGAGCGCGAACAGCAACTGCTGGAGGGTCTGCGGCAACTTCCCGACCTGGTGCGCAAAACCCTCGAAATCGATGAGACCATCGAGGCCATGTCCACGGCGTTTATCCAGAAACACCACGCGCTGTTCCTGGGTCGCGGTATCCAGTATCCCATTGCGATGGAAGGGGCGCTGAAGCTCAAGGAGATTTCTTACATTCACGCCGAGGCCTACCCCGCCGGCGAACTCAAGCACGGCCCCCTGGCCCTGGTGGATGCGGATATGCCCGTGGTCGCGGTGGCACCCAACGACGAACTCCTGGACAAGCTCAAGTCCAATCTTGAGGAGGTGCGTTCCCGGGGCGGAGAGCTGTACGTGTTTGCGGACCGGGATGCGGGCTTCGCCGATGAACCCGGCGTGCACGTGCTGGGAATGCCCCATGCACCCGAGGTGCTTCAGCCGGTGATCTATACCGTTGCGCTGCAGTTACTCGCCTATCACGTGGCGCTGCAGAAAGGGACGGATGTGGACAAGCCACGTAACCTGGCGAAGTCCGTTACGGTGGAATAAGCGGCGGCGCCGCAGCGCCGCCTGTGCCAGATCACCCAGGTAAAACCTCGGGGTGGTGCCCGGTTCTCAATCGAAGCCCCTCCTTCACGGGGATTTGAATGCTGCCAGTGCAGACTTCAGTGCCCTAACCAGTTCCGGGTTTGTGAGTTCGCCCCGGGCCTGATCAAAGTTGTTGTAGAAGTCCGGTACGGACAGGCTCGCCTTCACCTGTCCACTGAAATAGTGGGCGGAATCCCTGGCCAGGGCCAGCACGCTGCTCGCTCCCCCGGGTCCCGGGGACGTGGACAGCATGACGATCGCCTTGCCTTGATACACCTGCTGGTTCTCCCGCGATGCCCAGTCGAACAGGTTCTTGTAGGCAACGGTGTAGTTGCCATTGTGTTCCGCGTAGGAAATCAGCAGCGCATCGGCGTCGCTTATTTTTGCGAGGAAGCGGGAAGCCGCTTCGGGAATGCCCAGTGCCTGCTCGAGGTCGCTGCGGTAAATGGGCATCTCGTAGTCGTTGATGTCGAGGACCTCCACCTCATGGTCGCCCAGGAGGGTTGCGGCATAGCCGATGAGTTCCCGGTTGATGGAGGTGGAGCTGTTGCTTGCTGCGAAGGCCAGAATTTTCATTGTGTAGTTCCTCTTGTCGATAAACAGTTTGCGGTTGTGTCTAAGTGAGGTTCCCGAGCTTTCCCGAGGCGTAGTCCGCTTCTACCCGGGCGATGTCTGCGGCGGAATCCATGACGAAGGGTCCTTTCTGCACGAACGCTTCGTTGATGGGTTTGGCGGCGAACAGGGCAAAGTGCACCTGTTCTGCCCGGGGGTTAGTCAGCCGGAGCGGTACGTCGGGGCTGTTCCCGGCAAGGGCGATGGACTGTCCCGGAAGCAGGTGGATTTCCCGCCCCTGGATTGCCAGACGGAGTTCGCCCCCTACCGCGTAGATCCAGGCGCTCTCTTGTTCCTTCAACTGGTGTGTGAATGTGGCGTTGGCGTCGATGTGGCCGTCGAGAATGGTCATGGGCAACGCCGGCGATTCCCGGCCGGCGATACCGCTGCTCTCACCGAGCACTACGCGCACCCGACAGCCAGTGTCTTCATGGATCGGGATTTCGGCGGCTCCCACGTGCAATGACGTGGGTCTGCTTTTTCTGGCGGCCGAAGGCAGGTTCACAAACACCTGCAGTCCGTGAATATGGGATCCGGGGCGGGGCGATTCATCGTGGATCACGCCGGAGCCGGCTTGCAGCCAGTACAGGTCACCGGGCATAAGATCAAAGTCGTTGCCGAGGGAGTCGCGGTTGTGGAACCTCCCCTTGCTGTCTTCAAAGAGCAACGACACGGCGGAAAGCCCGGCGTGAGGGTGGGCGCCAAACGTCGGCCTGGTCATTCGGTGGTGGTCCACCAATACCAGGGGATCCATCGCCCCGCCAAAGTCCTTCTCGCGAAAAGCCAGGGCGCGGAAGCCGTCTCCTATCTCGAGGGCCTTGCCGCTTGTAGCGGGGCCGGCTTGCAGTGCCCGGGACGGCGCCATCGCGCTGTCGTATGTGGAATCTGTGGATGCAGTCATGGCTATCTCTCCCGATGCAGCTCCATGTGATGACGGGAAAAATAGTAGCAATAGAACAATAGAGCAAAAAACAGCCAAAATCTGAAACCATCGTCCTATAATTAGAACAAAATACCTGGACCAAGGCCGGTATCGATGAACATGATTGATCTGAACGACTACTTTTATTTTGTGCATGTGGTCGAAAAACGGGGCTTTTCGCCTGCGGCCAAGGCTCTCCATATCCCGAAGTCCCGCCTGAGCCGCCATGTTTCCCAGCTCGAGGAGAGGCTGGATATCAAACTGATTCAGCGCACCTCCCGTCAGTTCAAGGTGACGGAGGCGGGGCAGGTTTTCTATCAGCACGCCCGGGCCCTGGTGGAGGAGATGGAGGCGGCGGAGGCGGCCATCCAGGGGCGGAAAACAGACCTGGGGGGGCGCGTGACCATGAGTTGCTCTGTGGGAGTGGCGCAGTTCGCCATCGGTGATCTGGTGCTTCAGTTTCTGGCGGAGCACCCGAAGGTGGAGCTGGTTCAGCAGGTGAGCAACGAGAACATTGACCTGGTGGCTTCGGGCATTGACCTGGCAATTCGGGGACACATGGAGGCGCTACCGGACTCGAGCATTATCCAGCGCCACCTGGCATCGATTCCGTGGCACCTGTATGCGAGTCCCGCCTATCTGGCCGAGACCGGCGCCCCCGACTCACCCTACGACCTGTTCAAGCGGAAGAGCCTGAAGGTCGGCTGGCAGTCCGTCGCGGGCTATTGGGCATTGCGCAATGAAGCGGGTGTGGAGGTCACCGTGCCCTTCAGTCCCCAACTGTGCAGCGACGATATGGGCACCCTCAAAAGAGCTGCCATGCGCGGACTGGGCGTGGTGAGCCTTCCTGCTTATATCTGCCGTGCAGAG
>CAXBBA010000104.1:0-6701 GCA_963973805.1 uncultured Halieaceae bacterium
TTTCAGCGCGATGGTTATCTGTTCTTTCCCGGCGCCCTGGGGGAATCTCTGACGGAGCCGGTGCTTGAGGGCATGCTGCAGGTACTCCAGCCCCTGATCGTGTGGGATGAAGAGCTCGGCGCACCGGTGCTGAATGGGGAACCCTTCTTCGAGAGCGACCCTCTCTGGGACCAGTTCTACCCCCGGATCCAGGCGCTGGAGCCGTTGCACCGGCTGTTTCACAGCGATGGGGTGGAGCGCATGATGAAGGCCGTGGTTGGCGATGAGGTGTTCGTATATCCCATGAAAATGGCGCGCATCGCCACACCGCGCAAACGGGGTTATGAAACGCCGCCGCACCAGGACGCCCACTCCCATCACACGGGACCTTCGATGGCGGGTATCTGGGTGGGGCTGCACGACGCGGGGGAGTCTTCGGGGCGTCTTACGCTGCTGCCCGGCTCCCATCGTCGCGGTGTTCGTCCGGTGCACGGGGCCCTGGGTGTCGGCGGCGTGCAGTGTGAGATCTACGCGGACGAAACGACCTGGCATGTCTCGGACGTGGGGCGCGGTGATGTGATCCTGTTCCACTCCCAGACCGTACACCGGGCTCAGCCCAACAGCGATGACCGGCGTGTTCGCTTGAGCGTCGATACACGCTTCTGCCGCTACGGGGCACCGGTGTTTTCGACCAACCTGGCACCGCATCACGGCTGGCGCATCGACGGACTGGATTGGGATTTTGTCTACCGAAACTGGCAGGGATCAGCACTGAAGTACTACTGGCGGGAATACCCGGCGCTGTTCTGAGGGCCACCGCGACACCGGGGCATTCATGCCCTCTTAACAGAATCGAGCTATTAGCCATCGTAGGCTGATGGCCATGGATATCGCCGACTGGAGAAGACCATCATGAACAAGTTGGGGACGTTGCTGCTGGGCGGCTGCTGGGCGGTCTCGAGTGTCGCCGAGCCGCAGCAGTGCGCGCAGATCGAGGATGACACGACGCGCCTGGCCTGCTTTGACACCTATTTTGCTCCCGTTGTCGACGGAGTCGATGGTGAGGAGACGACGGTGCAGGAGCAGCTCGTTGAGGCTCGAACCGAGACCTCCCTGGTGAAGGAGCGCATGGGGCAGGAGCGCGCCGTGGCGGATCAGTTCTTCGCGCTGCTGCCGCACCACCTCAACTACTTCCTGCCCGCCACGATCAGTTCCACGGCGGACTACACAGACTACGGTCCCTTCGATGAGTGGTTCGACGAGTGGGAGGTGAAGTTCCAGCTCAGCCTGAAGGCGCTGCTGGCCGAGAACCTCTACGCCGAAGAGGAGGCCTCGGCTCCGTTTCGCGAAACCAACTACCAGCCGGAACTGTTCTGGGCCGTGCCCGTGGATTTTGACGTCCTGGGCTGGCATGCGCGGCTGGCGACGGTGGCCCTGAATCACCAGTCCAATGGGCGCTCGGAGCCCCTGTCGCGCAGCTGGAATCGCATCACCGGAGAGCTGGCGCTCGATCGGGGGCCCTTCGCTGCCACGGTGAAGTCATGGTACCGACTGCCGGAAGATGCGGAGAACGACAACAATCCGGATATCGAGGACTACATGGGCCGTGTGGAATTGGGGCTGGCGTACAAGCATGGCAGCCAGCTCTTCTCCATGACCCTCAAGAACAACCTGAGCAGTGAGAACCGCAGCGGCCTGGAGCTGAACTGGACCTTCCCGCTGGTGCAGCACCTGCGGGGGTTCATCCAGATCTACTCCGGCTATGGCGAAAACCTGCTCGACGCCGACAACTACAACAACCGCTTCGGTATAGGCGTCTCGCTCAGCGACCGGCTCTAGGGCCTCCCCAGGAGGCCGGGGTCAGATGCTGTCGCGGGCCGCGGAGAACGCGGCGAGCGCCCGGTCCAGATCATCGCGGGTCAGGGCCGCGGACATCTGCGTGCGGATGCGTGCCATACCGTCCGGTACCACGGGGTAGGAAAACGCGACCACGTACACACCCCGGGCGCGGATTTCCTCCGCGAGGCGAGCGGCCTGGACCGCGTCGTGGACCATGACCGGAATGATCGGGTGTTCCCCTTCCAGCAGGGAGAAGCCCGCATCTTCGAGACCGGCGCGGAAGTACGCCGTGTTTTCCGTCAGGCGCACCCGCAGCGCAGGCTCTTCATCCACGAGCGCCAGGGCTTTCAGAGCGCCCGCCACCACCGGCGGAGCGACGGTGTTCGAAAACAGGTAGGGGCGGGAGCGCTGACGCAGCAGGTCGACGACCTCCTGGCGCGCCGCCGTGAAGCCACCGCTGGCACCACCCAGGGCTTTGCCCAGAGTGCCGGTGATGATATCGACGCGGTCAACGCAGCCGTGGTGCTCGTGGGTGCCCCGTCCGTTCGGCCCGAGGAAGCCCGTCGCGTGACAGTCGTCGAAATGGACCAGCGCATCGTAGCGATCGGCGAGATCACAGATCGCATCCAGATGCGCGATGCTGCCATCCATGGAGAACACGCCATCGGTGGTGATGAGCTTGAAGCGCGCTCCCGCCGCATCGGCGGCGCGCAGCTGGCTTTCGAGGTCCAGCAAATCGTTGTTGGCGTAGCGAGAGCGTTTGGCCTTGCACAGGCGGATACCGTCGATGATGCTCGCGTGGTTCAGGGCGTCGGATATTATGGCGTCCTCGGGGCCGAGAAGCGTCTCGAACAGGCCGCCATTGGCGTCGAATCCCGACGGATAGAGAATGCAGTCCTGGGTGCCGAGGAATGCGGCGAGCTTCTGTTCCAGCTCCCGGTGCAGCTCCTGGGTGCCGCAGATAAACCGCACCGAGGCCATGCCATAGCCCCAGCGCTCCAGGCCCTCGGCGGCGGCCGCGTTTACCGCCGGGTGCTGGGCCAGGCCCAGGTAGTTGTTCGCGCACAGGTTGATCATGTCGCCACTGCCGACGACCCCTACGTGAGCGCCCTGGGCGGTGGTGATAGCCACCTCCCGCTTGTAGAGGCCCGCCGTGTCAATGGCGGCGAGCTCGTTCTGGAGGTGTTCCTGAATATTGCCGTACATAGTATGACTCCCTGTGATGAGCGCGGCGGTTAGTCGTCCCAGCGAAGTACGACTTTGCTGGCCTGGCCTGAATTCATTGCGTCGAAACCGTCGCCAAAGTCCCGGTAGGACATACGATGGGTGATCACCGGGGCAATATCCAGACCCGACTGGATCATCACCGACATCTTGTACCAGGTTTCATACATTTCCCGTCCATAGATGCCCTTCAGCGTGAGCATATTGAAGATCACCCGGGTCCAGTCAATGGGAGTTTTCTCCGATGGGATGCCGAGCATGGAGATCTTGCCCCCGTGGCAGAGGTTATTGATCTGGTCGTTCAGTGCCTGGGGATTGCCGGACATCTCCAGTCCCACATCAAAGCCTTCCCGCATGCCCAGTTCCTGGCGCACATCGGCGAGGGATTCGCGGGCCACGTTGACCGTGCGCGTTGCTCCGAGTGTGGCCGCCAGTTCGAGGCGCTCATCGATAACGTCGGTGGCGACGACGTGACGCGCGCCAGCGTGGCGACACACCGCGGCCGCCATGGCGCCGATGGGGCCTGCGCCGGTGATGAGCACATCCTCGCCCAGCAGGTCGAACTGCAGCGCGGTGTGCACCGCATTGCCAAGGGGGTCGAAGAGGGAGGCAACATCCAGATCGATGCCCGGAGCGTGCTCCCATACATTGGACATGGGCAGGACCAGGTATTCGGCGAAGGCGCCGGGACGATTGACGCCGATTCCGCTGGTGTCATTGCAGAGATGGCGCCGCCCAGCCATGCAGTTGCGGCAGCGACCGCAGACCACGTGACCTTCGCCGGAGACGATCTGGCCGGGGCGGAAGTCGTTGACGTTGCTGCCCACCTCGACGATCTCGCCGACAAACTCATGGCCTACCACCATGGGCACGGGGATCGTGCGCGAAGCCCAGTCGTCCCAGTTGAAGATATGCATGTCGGTGCCGCAGATAGCGGTGCGCAGCACGCGAATCAATACGTCGTTGATGCCCGGTTCGGGTACGGGAACATCTTCCAGCCATAGCCCGGGGGCGGCTTCTTTCTTTACGAGTGCTTTCATGATTTCCACTATGAGAGAATATTTCCAGTATTTTGTCTATTTTGGAAAGGGATGGCAAGAGTCGATTTCGCGCTGGCCACCCCGGGCTGCCGTGCTTGCAAGGCACCGTAGGGGAAATCATCATGGTGTTTTGGTGCTTTCGGGAAGACGTATGGTGCGCAATGCCACTATTGGCAGGTGGGGTACTTCCGTCGCGCCGCCATGCAAAAAAGTGCATATGATGTTTGGCGCTGCCGGCCTCGCGACCCTGATCAGCGCCTGCGCGCTGGCACCGGAGGAAGGGCCCGTAGTGTTTTTCGGTACGCTACCCTGTGCGGATTGTCCGGGGGTGGACTGGCGCTTGCGGCTGTTTGCCGACGGGCGGGGCGAATTGGAGCGGCGCTATCGGGATCGGGATGGAAGTCACCATGCGCAGGGTCGCTGGTCATGCGGCTCGAGGGGAGAATCCCTGCGTCTGACTCTGGAGGACGGCTCGACGATTCACCTGGCGCTGCTCGATGCTCTTACGCTCCGTCTCCTCGACTCGAGCGGCCAGCCCATTGTTTCTGCGTTGCCCTACGAGTTGCATCGCAGGACGGCGCCGGGTCCCTACCTCTGTGAAGAAGTCCCGGTATCATAGCGTCTGAGCCCAATATCCCCGGCCGCTGTTCCCACCGGCCGCACCCGGACGAGGAATATCCATGACCCATATCTCGCTGTTGTCCGCAGGCAAACGCGCCGCCGTGGCGCTCTGCATCCTGATCCTTGCCGCCTGTTCCGGCGAGGAGCCCGGTGGGGGGGAACGCATCCGGGAGTTCACCGAGGGCATGCGCTGGGCACCGGGCTTCGTGCCGTTCTATTACGATGGCGCCCGGGGGCACATCTATCTGCTTCTGGACGAGAGCAATCAGGAGCTGCTGTACCAGGGCAGTCTCCCCCGGGGTATCGGGTCCAATGACATCGGTCTGGATCGGGGGCAGCTGGGGGAGCGCGCGGCCCTGGTTCGCTTCGAACCTGCGGGCGAGCGCGTGCTCCTGCGCGAGGTGAATCTCAGATACCGGGCGGACACGGAGAACGCCGCGGAGCAGCGCTCGGTGGAGCAGGCCTTTGCGAGTTCCGTGCTGTGGGGCTTCCCCGTGGTGGCGCGCGATGGCGGCCAGCGCCTGGTGGATGCGACCGAATTCCTGCTGCGCGACAGCCACGGCGTCGCCCGTCGCCTGAAGGCGCTGGGCGAGGGCAGCTTCAAGGTGGACGCCAGCCGCTCGGCGGTCTACGCGCCGATGAGCAAGGCCTTCGAGCGCAACACGGAACTCGAGGCGGTGATCACTCTGGTGGGGGACGACCCCGGTCCCCAGCTGCGCTCCGTCGCCCCGGATCCCCATGCGGTGACGGTGCATATGCGCCACAGTTTTATCGCCTTGCCGGAGCCGGGCTACAGCCCCCGGGAGTTTCACCCCGAGTCCGGCTTCTGGTCTGAGCCATTTGCAGATTACGCCACGGCGATCGACGAGCCGCTGCTGCGTCGTTTCATTCCCCGGCACCGTCTGATCAAGAAGAATCCCGATGCGAAGGTCAGTGATCCGGTGGAACCTATCGTCTACTACCTCGACCCGGGGACGCCGGAGCCCGTGCGCTCGGCGCTCCTCGACGGCGCCCGTTGGTGGGCGGATGCCTTTGAGGCTGCGGGCTTCAGCAATGCCTATCGCGTCGAGATGCTGCCGGAGGACGCGGACCCCATGGATCTGCGCTACAACGTGATCCAGTGGGTGCATCGTTCCACGCGGGGCTGGTCCTACGGCTCCAGTGTGGTGGACCCGCGCACGGGAGAGATTCTGAAGGGGCACGTCAGCCTCGGTTCCCTGCGGGTGCGCCAGGACCTGCTCATCGCCCGGGGCATGACATCGCCCTTTGGCGATGGCGATGGCGAAGACGACGACGGGGAAGCCCAGGCCATGGCGCTGGCGCGGATCCGCCAGCTGTCGGCGCACGAAGTGGGGCACACGTTGGGACTGGCGCACAATTTCGCCGCCAGCATCAACGACCGTGCTTCGGTGATGGACTACCCTCATCCGCGCTTCGGCCTCGATGCTGCCGGGGCAGTGACCCTCGAAGGTGCCTATGACGAGGGCATCGGTGAATGGGACAAGCGCGCGATTCGCTATGGCTATACCCAGTACCGCGATCCCTGGGAGGAGGCGCCGGCGCTGCGTGCGCTCGTCGCCGAGAATCGCGCTGCGGGCTTCGAATTCATATCCGATCCCGATTCGCGCTCCCTGCGCGACTTTCACCCCCGTTCGCACCTGTGGGACGACGGCGCGGACCCTGTCGCGGAACTCGAGCGGGTCATGGCGCTGCGCGCCGCGGCGCTTGAGCGCTTCGGTACCGGCAGCCTGCGGGGCGACGCCCCCCTGAGTGACCTGCAGGAGGCCATCGTGCCCATCTACCTGTTCCACCGCTACCAGGCTGAGGCGGTGGGCAAGCTGGTGGGAGGCGCGGACTACCGCTACGCCCTGGTCTCGGATCACGAGGATGTCGCCGTGGTGGATGTGGCACCGGAGCGTCAGGACCGGGCTTCCCGGGCGCTGCTGCAGACGCTGGAACCTGCGGCTCTCGAATTGCCGGCAGCATTGCTCGCGCAGA
>CAXBBA010000105.1:0-6683 GCA_963973805.1 uncultured Halieaceae bacterium
CTGTTTCCTGTTCTTTCGCGGTGTCGCCACGGGGGTCACGGTGTACGGTGTTGCCTCGGTGCTGGCCCTGGTCACGGGGCTGAACTACCTGAGCGCCGTGCTGCTGTTTATGGGCGTCACCATCGCCTACGATGTCATGGGAGGTATGCGCGCCGTCGTCATCTCGGACGTGGTGCAGATGCTGCTGCTGGTCACTGCGGTCGCCGTATCACTGGTGGCCCTCGGTCCTCTGCTGGGGGACTTCAGTGCAGAGCTTGCCCTGCGCCGCGAAACGCTATTTCTGGACTGGGGGTTTTCGGGCAACGGCAATTTCGGGCTCTGGCCGATGCTGTTTGGTGGCCTGTTCCTCTACGTGGCCTACTACGGTTGCGACCAGAGTCAGGCCCAGCGCCTCCTGGCGGCGAAGGACCAGCGCGCCCTGAACCGTATCCTGCTCCTGAACGGTGTGCTGCGATTTCCCCTGGTGCTCGCCTACTGCTTCCTTGGCCTGGGCCTCGCGGCCTACGGGCTGGAGCACAGCGACTTTGTCGCCTCTCTGCCCCGCACCGAAGGGGGCAGCCCCAATGTGAATCTTGCTTTCCCCGCCTATGTGCTGCGGGAATTCGCGCCGGGTCTTGCGGGGCTGGCGATCGTGGGGCTCTTTGCCGCCGCCATGTCCTCCGTGGACTCGGCGCTGAACAGTCTGTCGGCGGCGACGGTGGAGGATTTTCTGCCCCCCGGGGACAAGGAACATCCCGTGCGCCTGTCGCGGGTGGTGACCCTCGGCTGGGGCAGCTTCGCGGTCGGGTTCTCGTTTTTCGTCGAGCACATCGCGAGCACCATTTTGGAGGCGATCAACAAGATCGGGTCCGTCGCCAATGGCCCCCTGCTGGCGCTGTTCATCATCGCGGTGCTGCGTCCGGGGACGCCGGGCAAGGTGGTGCTGGGAGGCTTCGGGATCGGCCTGGCGGTCAATCTGGGCCTCTGGCGAGGGGCTCCCCAGGTCTCCTGGCTGTGGTGGAATCCCGCAGGTTGCATCGCCGCCCTGGCCGCGACGCTTCTACTGGCCACGGCCCTGCCCGCAGGCAGCGCCGTGGTGGCGCCCCCGGAGGCGGTGGAAAGCCCGGACCGGCGATCGGTACAGGTCATGCTGCTCATGGCCTTTTTGGCCATGGCGACTATGCTGGTGCTTATGTGACCTTTTCGTGTGGGGCGGTATTGGTTTGTCCCAACAGGACAGCCCGGTATACTTCATGGGCAAGGGAACCCAGCCAGACATTGGCTGGTCAAAGATAGACCGGCGAAAAACCCGGTCTCACGTTTTTTCAAGCGATACTATGAGGTACGCAAATGGCAAACCCCCGAGTGTATGACGTCGACACGGCGCTTGGCTCCGTGGTCAACACCAACAAGGTCCTGCGCAACACCTACATGTTGCTGGGTATGACGCTGCTGTTCAGCGCGCTCTGCGCGGGCGTCTCCATGGCGATGAACTTTCCGCCCCTGCCCTGGTTTATCTCCCTCGCGCTGATGTTCGGCCTGCTGTTCCTCGTGAATGCCACGGCCAACAGTGCCTGGGGTATTCTCACGGTATTCCTGTTCACGGGCTTCTTCGGTCTCATGCTTGGGCCCATGCTCAGCTACTACCTGGCGATGCCGGGCGGCTCCCAGCTCGTGCTCCAGGCCCTGGCTGGCACAGCGGTGGTGTTCTTCGGCCTGTCCGCCTACGCGCTGACCACGCGGAAGGATTTCTCCTTCATGGGTGGCTTCCTGATGGTGGGCATGATCGTGGCGATCGTGGCCATGATTGCCAACATCTTCCTGGCTATCCCCGCCCTGTCCCTGACCATCTCCGCGGCGGTCGTGATGATCATGTCCGGCTTGATCCTCTTCGACACCAGCCGCATCGTGAATGGCGGTGAGACGAACTATATCCGCGCCACGGTCAGCCTGTACCTGAACATTTACAACCTGTTCATCCACCTGCTGAGCCTGATGAGTGCGCTGACCGGCGACGACTGACAGCCCCGTCGGCTGCCCAATGCCCCGGCCCTGCCGGGGCTTTTTGTTTATACTCCGCGCCCATGCGCTATACCCTCCTCGTCCTCAGTCCTCCCGACCATGGCTACAGCAATGGCCATGCGCTGGACTTCGCCCGCAACCTGCTTGCATCAGGCCATGAGCTGGCCTGTGTGTTTTTCTTCGACGCCGGCGTACTCACGGGGCTGGCGACGGCAGAGGCGCCCCAGGACGAGCGAAATCTTCGCGCCGAGTGGTCGGCGCTCGCCCAGGAGCAGAACGCACGCCTGGTGCTCTGCGTCGCCTCTGCCGCCCGCTTCGGGCTGGGAGAATCGCCTGCGCCAGACACGCTGCAGAGCGGCTTTGCTGTCGCAGGCCTTGGGGATCTCGCCGAAGCGCGGGGCACATCGAACCGCCTGCTCACCTTCGGCGATTGAGGTACCCGATGAACGACGCTGTGGCCCCAGCCCATCCCCTGATTCTGATTCAGAGCGCTCCCTATGCGGGTTCCCTCGCCCGCAGCGCGGTGGATGCCGCCCTGGGCCTGGCGGTCTTCAACCAGAGTCCCGCCGTACTGTTCACAGGCCCGGGGGTTCGCTGCCTCGCTCCGGGGCAGAACCCGGCGCTCATCGGGCGCAAGTCCCTGGCCCGCGTCATAGACTCCTTCCCCATCTACGACATCGAAGAGGTGCATGTGGATGGCACCGCCCTGGCGGAGCACGGCATGGAGTCCAGCGATCTGCCCGCCTATGCGACGGTGCTCGACGCGACCGAGGTGCAGCAGCTGTGCAGCGCTGCAGCCCAGATCCTGAGCTTCTGACCATGACCCTGCACTGCCTCTACGCCGGATTGTACTCCCGTATTCCCCAGCAGCTGATGAGCCAGGCAGCCCCGGGGGACTGTGTGTTGCTCCTGGGTGCGGCGACGGAGCTCGCGCTGGAGACGCAGAGCTGGGCGGAAGCACTGACGGGGCGTGGCGTGGTGGTCTATGCGCTAGACGCAGACCTGCAGGCCAGCGGCATCCTGCGCCCCAATGCCTCTGTGCATGGGATCGATTACGCCCGCTGGGTCGAGCTGTCTGTACAGCAGCGGAACCAGCGCCTGTGGCGGTGAATGCGATGGGGCTGCCGCCGGTAAATGACGAGGGCTTTCTGCTGGACTGGCAGGACTGGAACCGTGAGGTCGCCCAGGCACTCGCCGCCGCCGAGGGCATCGAACTCGAGGATGCCCACTGGGAGATTCTGCAGCTGCTACGGGATTACTACGCTGCCTTCGACTCCTCCCCCGCCATGCGCGCGCTGGTAAAATACACGCGCCAGAACCTGGGAGAGGCCAAGGGCAAGAGCATTTATCTGCTGAAGCTGTTCCCGGGATCCCCCGCGAAGATCGGAAGCAAGATCGCCGGTCTCCCCAAACCCGCCAACTGCCTGTGACTATGAAACCCTGGGAAACGGACCCTGCGCGCTACGACGCGCTCTTCGCCGCGAAGGCGGATGCCATCGAAGCCCGCTTCGCGGAATTCGGCGCTCCCCCTGCCGAACGCTTTGCTTCGCCGACCAGCGGCTATCGCGTGCGTGCGGAATTTCGCGTGTGGCATGAGGGCGATGAACTCGACTACGTGATGTTCGATCCCGCGGCGCCTCGAGACCCGGTAGCGGTAACGCAGTTCGCTCCGGCGCTGGCCTCCATCCAGTCCCTGATGGCCGAGCTTCGCCCGCGCCTGCGCGAAGAACCGCTGCTGCGGCGCAAGCTGTTTCAGGTGGAGTTCATGGGCTCCTCGGAAGACGACCTGCTTGTCACGCTGATCTACCACCGTCCTCTCGATGAAGACTGGGAAGGCAAGGCCCGGGAATTGGCGGCGGACCTGTCCATCGCCATCGTCGGCCGCAGCCGCAAACAAAAAATCGTTGTCGGGCGGGACTATATCCACGATCGCTTTACCGTGGCGGGCCGGACCTATCGCTACCGCCAGTACGAACAGTCCTTTGTGCAGCCCAATGGGCCTGTCAACGAACGCATGCTCAACTGGGCCCACGCGCAATGCGCCCAGGCCACGGGAGATCTACTGGAGCTCTACTGCGGGAACGGCAATTTCACCCTGCCCCTGGCCGACTGCTTCGAACACGTGATAGCCACCGAGCTGTCCAAGAGTGGGACTCGCGCGGCGCAGGAGAATCTTCGCGACAACGAGGTGGACAATGTTCAGGTGATTCGCCTGAGTGCGGAGGAGGTCAGCCAGGCGCTGGATAACGTGCGCCCCTTTCGGCGCCTCGCTGTTCTGCCCCGCCCCCTGCAGGACTATGCCCTGAACACCGTTTTCGTCGATCCTCCGCGTGCGGGGCTGGATGAACTGACCCTGCGCTGCGTGCAGCGCTTCGAACGCATCGTGTACATCTCCTGCAATCCCGAAACATTGCTGGCGAACCTTCGGGAGCTGGCACCGGACTACGCCATCGCGGCGCTCGCGTTCTTTGACCAGTTCCCCTATACGCCGCACCTCGAGACCGGCGTGCTGCTCCAGCGACGCAGCGCCTGATCAGCAGCGGACGCCGAGTTCCGCCAGGCGACGCGTGAGCATTTCGTCCACTCGCTCCACATCCGTCGCCGCCACTTCCTGATAGGGCAGCTCCATTTCCCGGCAGATTTCGCGCACGCGCAGCCGCCGGGTCAGCACATCCGTGGGCACATCCCGCTCCCAACACTCAATGTACAAACCCACCGCAGGTACGTAGAAGTCCGCGCTCAGGTTCTCGGTCACGGGAAGGCGACGGTTCCGGGCGTGGGCCAGGCCCGCCTCGTAGAGCCAGTCGCAGACCCGCAGCTGCAGGAGGCTGTCCACGCCGTGCCCGTCGAGGGCGAAGCGCTGGGGCGATGGCGAAGCATTGGCTGTGGCGGCGCCCTCGGGAGCGGCCGCAGCCTCGCTGAACAGGTCGCCCATGGGGTCGCCATCATCCGGGGGCGCGTCGGGCGTCGGCGCCGCCACTCCGTCTGCCTGCGGCTCTTCGGGCTCCTGTACCGCCAGTCCATCGCCCACGAGGCGATTCAGCTCCCGGTGGATCACCGGGTTGTCCACAATCTCGTGGGGCCAGCTGACCACCCACAGGGCGTGCTCTTCATCGCGCTCCTGGCGGGCACCGAAGCGTTCACCCAGGGGCGTGACCTCCAGGCCCCGGACCGTGGCTTTCTGCAGGCCCAGTTCCGTCAGCGTGCGATTGATCTGCCGCGCTGAGAGATGGCCGTAGTAGCGCCGCATGCCATTGGGTGAGATGCGCTGGTTCGATTCGATCGCCGTGATCAGCGGGTGTTCCAGCAGGGACTCGGGCCACACGATGTAACGGCCAAAGCGCTGGCTGTCGCGGTAGCCGCCGCCATGGAGCTCCCCCTTGGCGGTCAGAGCCCAGGAGTTGCCCCGGCGGTCTATCCAGCCGTAGTCCCGCAAGGTGACGAAGAGCTGCTGTATCGGCAGCTTCAGTCGCTTGGCCAGCGCCGACGTACTCAGGGCCTGGGGGGATTCTTCGTCCACGGATCAGGCCGTCGCCTGGTAGCGCTGGTCCAGCGCCGCGTAGAGTTGCTGCTCCGCATCCGCCGCACCGGTGTCGATCTGCGCCAGCAGCTCCATCAGGTGCTCGTTGTCTTCCCGACCCTGCCAGAGCTTGCGGTAGGTGCCTTCCTTGTAGCCGTTGTCCTGGCGGAAGAAATTCAGCACATTCTTACCCAGATACTGGCGCACCAGATCCTCAAAGGACATCTGTGCAGCGCTCAGCAGTGTGGCGAAGTCCGCGACGCTGAATCGCCCCTCCCCCGCTGCGATACCTGCGAGCTTCTCCGCCGCTTCCAGTACGCCCGCGCGGCCACCGCTGTCGCTCTGGCCCCACTCCCCGGTCATCGTGGCGGCGAGCTCTTCAAGGGCAAGGCCGGGGCGGAAGCTGGCGGACATGCCGAAATGCCAGATATCCACAACCTCCAGTTGCACCTGGGCGAGGTCGTGGTCCTCCACCCAGATCGCGCGATGCCAGGCAAAACCCTGGTCTATCCATTGGGGGTGTACTCGCGTGTTCATGCGATCCTGCATACGCAGCATCGTCAGCAGAGCGTCCTGCACTGGCGTCTCCTGTGCTAAACCGTCGTTAAATCAGCGAAAATTATTGCGCTGCTCTTCCAGGGCCCGTCGTGCCCAGAAAGCGCCCGCGGGTATGAGTTCCGCCGCTCGATGAAACTCGTGAGACTGGCAAATGTTGCAGGGGATATCAATGAGGATATCCGGCGGATTTCCGGCAAGCTGATGCCGTGCGATGGTGTCCTGCATGGTATTGAACATGCCGAGCATGACATCCGTGAGCGCCGGCTGCTCCTTCACCGTGGCAAAGCCCCCCGGGGTCTCCGTATTGGCTCCACCACCGCTGCGCGCTTCATCCACATCGTCTTCCACGGTGCCTTTGCCGAAGTAGCGCTGCAGGCTGTCCAGAAAGCCATCGATCGGGGCATGGCGGTCCCCGGCCGCGCCTTTCTCTTGCGCCTGCTCTTCTTGCCTGGCGACCTCCTCGGCGGTCGGTTCACCGAAGGGATTGCGCACCTCCTGTCCGCTGAGACTGACGGCGACGGTGATCGTCGAGTTTTCCATGCGCGCGGGAGGTATCGGCAAGGGATTGAGTATGCCGCCGTCCACGAGGACGCGCCCGTGCTTA
>CAXBBA010000106.1:0-6677 GCA_963973805.1 uncultured Halieaceae bacterium
GTCTGAAGATCCACCATCGCCAGCATATTGCGGTTGTCACCGCTGCCGTCCACGTTGTTCTCGATGGTGAAGCTGTCGCCTTCCTGGGGTATGCCGCCCAGGGTAAAGGTGAAATCACCGAGCGTGG
The DNA here is from genome assembly GCA_963973805.1 of uncultured Halieaceae bacterium. Taxonomy (GTDB): domain Bacteria; phylum Pseudomonadota; class Gammaproteobacteria; order Pseudomonadales; family Halieaceae; genus Congregibacter. The sequence goes on from CAXBBA010000106.1 coordinate 128, forward strand.
CGGAGATGCCCGCGCTGTCCACGGCGGGGTCGTAGGCGATGGGACCACCGGCGATGCCGCTCACATCAAAGCCGGGCACACCCGCGCCGAAGGCATCGGGGTTGAAGGTCAGGGTTACGGAGCCGACGAGGGGCAATCCCGTCACCGAATCCACCGCAAGCCCCGTCAGCGTGCCGTTGCCCGCATTCCCCAGCGACGATTCACTGCGCAGGGGACTGGCCGCCGCAACGGAACGGGGGTCCGTGATCTGCACCTCGAACAGACTGCCCGCCTGGGATACGGGGGAGATAAGAAACGCGTCGCCGTTGGCGGGGCTCCCCGCTACGGTTATCTCGACACCATCGACGGTGAAGGTTGGGCCCGCACCGGTCTGCGTCTCACCCGTGGTGGTGTTGCTCAGGGTGTACGACGCCCCATCGAAGCGCAGCTCATATTCATCGCCGGTGATCGCCCCGGCGTCCAGCAACGTCGCGGTGACACTGCCCGTACCGGTGTTCGTGGACTGGGAGGTGACCAGCGGCCCCAGGGGCTTGAAGAAGTCCGTACCCAGATTGCCATTGAGGTCCAGGCCCAGGCTGTGCTGATCGTTGACGAAGGACGTGATCCCCATCGCAATGACCCCGAGATCTCCCCGGGCCCCATCGACGACGGAACTGCGCGCGTCGATCAGCGCTCCCAGCTCGCCACCGGACACAAAGCGGCTGATATCGGTCTGCGTCGAGAATCCGGACAGGCCGATGGACACGCGCCCTGCATCATAGGGATCGGCGAAGGTAGTCAGGGTGGAGGCGGTATTGCCCACCACGAGGGACTGTCCGTTGCCCAGAAAGACGTTGACGGCACCATCGTCCTGCATGACCGTGCTGATACCCACTTTCTGCGCGAGCTGCTCCAGAAGCTGATCCCGCTGGTCGAGCAGATCGTTGGGCGCCTGCCCTCCGGCCCGAATGGTTTCGGACACGATCTGCTCGTTGAGCTCCGCCAGGCTCTGGGAGATGCTGTTGATGTCCTGGACCGCATCTTCCATCTGCACGGCGATCTCGCTGTCCACCTGGCTCAGGCGACTGTCGAGGAACTGGAACCGGTCCGCCAGCACCTGGGCCTCGCTCACGAGCACCTGGCGCTCGGGCAGGGAACCGGGGTTGTTGGCCACGTCCTGAAGGGCAGAGAAGAACGAGTCCAGCGCCGTTGCGAGCCCCGTATCTTCGCTGGCGAGTAACGTATCGATGCGTCCCGTCAGGTCCGCCGCCATGGACGAGCCGAAGGCGCTGGAGGTGCGCGCCAGCACATCCTCGGCGAGAAAGGAGTCATAGCTTCGGGTAATCCCCGATATGGTGACGCCACTGCCCAGAAATCCGGCACCGGTCAGCTGCGGCGGGAGAGCAGAGAACTCCACACGCTGGCGGCTGTAGCCTTCCGTATTGACGTTGGCGATGTTGTGCCCCGTCGTCGAGATGGCCCGCTGCAGCGAAACCAGCGCGGAGGTACCAATGTTAAAGATGTCTGTCACGTTAATTCACCCTCAGCTTGCCCCGATCGTTGGGGCACAGCTTTAAATCGTTAGCGGCGGCTCCGGCGAATTCTTTAGCGCCCCCTCTGCCCCACCGATGTCACCCCGCTCGAGGATCGACAGAATCTTGTCGGCGTAGGCGGGATCCGTGGCGTATCCGGCGCGCTGCAATTCCTGCAGGTACCGCGGCCCATCCGCGGCATGCTCCAGCGCCGCCTCGTAGCGGGGACTGCCGCCGATGAGGCTCACATAGTCCGAAAAGGCCTCATCCGCACTGGCATAGGCGCGAAACTCCGCCGTCTCGCGCACGGCAACGCCGTCACGGTATTCCAGCGTCGGCACCCTCACGGTGGGGCCATCCCAGCCGGGACCGGCCTTGATGTTGAACAGGTTGTGGCTGGAGCCCCGCTGGTCCGCCGCCACGTGGCGGCCCCAGCCGGTCTCGAGTGCGGCCTGGGCCAGGAGCACGGAAGCATCGACACCCAACTCGGCTGCCGCGCGGCGCGCCGGCCTTTCGAAGGCCTCCACGAAGCCAGCGGGAGACCCGGGCTCCGCCTCCGTCGCCGAGCTCGCCTCGCCTGCCGGCGCCGTCGGTGCCACCACCACGCTCGGCAGCACCCGGGCCCGATAGGCCTCGAGACTCACGGGGGCCGCGGCGGCTTCGGGGAGCAGCGAGGTGGACGCGGAGTCATCGCCGGCAGCAGCGGAGCCTGCCTTGTCGTTTCTGAGCTGCTCGACGATGACTTCCGCGAGACCGATGCCTCCGTGGCGCGAGAGCTCCACGGCCAGCTGCTGGTCATACATCTGCTCGTAGCTCTCCAGCGCATTGCTGTCGAAAAGCCCCCCTTCCATGGTCGCGTCGCGCATGGACTTGAGCATCATCTGCACAAACAGGGACTCAAACTGGGACGCCACCTCGCGCAGGCTGCCCCCGGCATCCTGGCGCGCCTGCGTACGCAGACCGGCAAGGCTGCCAAAGTCGCTGTAGAGGGCGGCGGATTCCATGACCTCAGATCACCACCAGCTGGGCCCGCAGGGCGCCGGCCTGTTGCAGCGCCTCGAGGATGGCAATGAGGTCTCCCGGGGCCGCCCCCACCTTGTTCACGGCGGTAACGAGTTCCTGCAGCGTGATCCCCGGATCCAGGAGGAACATGCGCGCATTCTCTTCCTCCAGGCTGACCTCGGAGTCCGGCGTGATCGCGGTCTCGCCCGCCCGGGCAAAGGCGCCCGGCTGGCTCACATCGTAATTCTCGGAAATCGTCACCGTCAGATTGCCATGGGCCACCGCCGCGCGTTCCACGCGGACCTGGCTGCCGATAACGATGGTGCCGTTGCGCGAGTTCACCACCACCTTCGCCGCTGCGGCGGCGGGGTCCACCTGAAGATTCTCGAGGATGGAGGCAAACGCCACCTTGGCCGCGGGCTCCTGCGGTGCGCGCACTTCGATGGAAACGGCGTCCATGGGCCTTGCGATCTCATCGCCCATGGATTCGTTGATCGTTGTGGCGACGCGCTGCGCGGTGGTGAAGTCCGGCGCATTCAGGTTCATCACCATCACCGGCGCTGTGCCGAAGGGACTGGGAACGCCGCGCTCGATTATGCCGCCATTGGGGATTCGACCAGCGCTGGGAACGTTGACGGTCACGCTGGACCCATCCGTACCCTCCGCACCGAAGCCGCTCACGATCAACGAGCCCTGGGCGAGGGCATAGGTCTCGCCGTCGGGTCCTTTCAGCGGCGTCATCAGCAGCGCGCCGCCACGCAGGCTCTTGGCATTACCCAGAGACGAAACGGTCACATCGATGGTCTGCCCCGGTTTCGAAAACGGTGGCAGCTCGGCGGTCACCATCACGGCGGCGATGTTGGTCAACTGGGGATTGTCACTCGCGGGCACGTTCACGCCGAGCTGGGCGAGCATGCTCTTGAGACTCTGCACCGTGAACGGGGACTGGATCACCTGGTCACCGCTACCGTCCAGGCCGACGACGAGGCCGTAGCCCACGAGCTGGTTCGTGCGCACACCGGCGAAACCGGCAATGTCCTTGATGCGCTCCGCCTCCACGGGCGCCGTGGTGACGGCCAGCAGCAGAGCGAATATCAGGGAACGGATCGGGAGCATCATTTTCATCCTGTTCAGAACGGCATCAACGGGCTCATGAAGAAGCGCGTGAGCCATCCCGGTGTATTGCTTTCATTGAGCGGGCCGGTGCCACCGTAGGAAATGCGGGCGTCGGCCACGAGGGTGGAGGGCACCGTGTTGGTAGGGCTGACATCTTCCGGGCGGATGATCCCCCGCAGCCGGATGTATTCGTCACCCTGGTTGATCTGAATCCATTTCTCGCCCTGGATCACTAGGTTGCCGTTGGGCAGGACCCGGGAGACCTGGACGGCGATGGAGCCCGTCAGGCTGTTGCTCTGGTTGCTGGAGGCCTCACCTTCGAAGGCACTGGCGGATGCCAGGCTGGAGCCCAGGTTGTAGCGCCCGTTGATGGTGACCGGCGCACCGAAGATGGTGGGGTCCGTGATAGACACATCACTGCTTTTGTCGAGCTCCGTGTCGGCGCTCTTGGCCGCAGAGGTCGCCTCGATCAAAACCACGCTGACGATGTCGCCGATCTCCATGGCCCGCACGTCGGAGAAGAGCGACATGCTGCGTGCCCCCGCGTAGAGGCTGCCCGTCGCTGGCGCCGTCGACACGGACACCTCCGGGTATTCAATGGGCTCGATCGCCAGATAGGCGGGGGGCTGCTTGTCCTCGATGCCCCCGCAACCGGCCAGCACCAGGGGGAAGACAAGCATGGATTTGAGCGCTTTCATCACAAACTCTCAGAGGTTATTGGACACGTACTGGAGCATCTGGTCCGCCGTGGAGATCGCCCGGGAGTTCATCTCGTAGGCGCGCTGCGTCTCGATCATGCTCACCAGCTCTTCCACCACATTGACGTTGGAGCTTTCGACATACCCCTGGGTGACGGTACCCAGGCCGTTGAGGCCCGGTGTGCCCGGCTGCGGTGCTCCGCTGGCGCCGGACTCCAGGAACAGGTTGCCCCCCCGAGCCTGCAGGCCCGCCGAGTTGATAAAGTCCGACAGCTGAATACTGCCGATCTGCGTGGACTGGGCGTTGCCGGGCTGCTGCACGGACACGGTGCCGTCATCGGCCACGGACACGGAGAGGGCGTCCTGGGGTACCGTGATCGGGGGCTGGAGCTGATAGCCCTGGGACGTCACCACGATGCCCTGGTCATTGATCTGGAAGGATCCGTCGCGGGTAAAGGCCTGGGTGCCGTCGGGCAGCAGGATCTCGAAGAAGCCACGCCCCTGGATCGCCATATCCAGTGCATTGTCCGTCTTGGTGAGGTTGCCCTGGGTGAACAGCCGCTCCGTGGCCACCACCCGGGTTCCCGTTCCGACCTGCAGCCCCGAGGGCAGCAGCGTCTGCTGCGACGTCTGGGAACCCACCTGGCGCACGTTCTGGTAAATGAGATCCTCGAAGATCGCACGGCCACGCTTGAACCCCGTCGTGCCCACGTTCGCCAGGTTGTTGGCGATCGTCGACATCTTGGTTTGCTGGGCATCCAGACCCGTTTTGGAAATCCACAGGGACTGATTCATCGTCTTACTCCTTGCTTCGTGCCCGCTATGACTGCAGGCGCATCAGGCTGGCGCTGGACGTGTTCACGTCCTCACCAACCTTGACCAGTTTCATGTACTGCTCGAACTGCCGGGACAGCTCGATCATGCGCACCATGGCGCTGACGGGATTCACATTGCTGGACTCCAGCGCCCCCGTAGTGAGCTTCACTGCGCCGTCCGCTTCCATGGGCAGACCATCGCCCGCCTGCAATACGCCGGCTTCGCTCTTGCGCAGATCCGCCAGCGGCGGGTTCACCATCTTGATGCGATCGAGCACGGCTACCGCATTCGGCGCCTCTCCCAGGGGGATGATGGAAATGGTGCCGTCATCGCCGATCGTCAGGGAGCTGAACGGTGGCAATGCGATGGGACCCGCATTGCCCATCAGCGCCTGCCCCTGGCCGTTAACCAACTGACCGAATTCGTCTATCCGCAGGTCGCCGCGCCGCGTCAGACCTTCGACACCATCGGGACCCTGCACCGCGAAGAAGCCCTCACCATTGATGGCGATATCGAGATCGCGGCCGGTCTGCTCAATCATTCCTTCGCGCAGGTCCGGCGGCGCATCGTCGATCACGTTGTAGGCCCGCGTCGCCTGGCCTTCACCGACGAGGTACAGGGTTTCGGCTTGCACCAGATCCTGCTTGAAACCGACGGTGGACGCGTTCGCCAGGTTGTGCGCATTGATCGCCTGGGCGAACTGGGTCTGCTTGGCCCCGGCGGCGGCTACGTAGACAAAATGATCCATAGTTATTTACCCGTTACGCTGCCTCAGCCCTAGCGCAGGTTGATCACGGTCTGGGTGATCGCGTCGTTGGACTGGATGACCTGGGCGTTCGCCTGGAAGTTGCGCTGGGCGATGATCAGGTCCACGAGGGCCTGGGTGATTTCCACATTGGATTCTTCCAGGGCCGCGGACTGGATCGCACCGAGACCGGAGGTGCCCGGCTCCCCCACGTTGGGCGAACCCGAGGAGAAGGTCTCGACCCAGTTCGTGTCGCCGATGGGCTGGAGACCGTTCTGGTTGTTGAAACTCGCCAGGGCTATCTGGCCCAGGGCCCGGGACTCACCATTGGTATAGCGCGCGAAGGCCACACCCGTTTCGTCAATCTCGAGGCCGCGCAGCTGACCGGCGGAATATCCATCCTGGATGATGCTGGACACCGCAAAATCGGCACCAAACTGTGTGGTCTGGACCAGATCAACGTTGAAATCCTGGGTGGCGGCGCCGTTGGCCACACCGGAGGCGTCCACGGGCACCCAACCGGTGATGGCGATGTCCGTAGCGGAAGCGGGATCAAACTGACCGTCGGACGTGAATTCCAGCGTCACGGGCGTACCCCCGTTCTGGGTCTGTCCGTCGACGAGGGAGTACACCTCCCACTCATTGGAAACCGCGGTTTTCAC
>CAXBBA010000107.1:0-6667 GCA_963973805.1 uncultured Halieaceae bacterium
CGATGTTCGGCTTCCAGCGCATCGGCGATCTGGCCTGGGCCGCAGGCGACAGTCAGGCCCGGGGCTTCCTCATCGGCGCGACCTCGGGGCGCACCACGCTCAACGGCGAGGGCCTGCAGCACCAGGATGGCCACAGTCACCTCCTCGCCAGCACCATCCCGAATTGCGTGAGCTACGACCCGACCTATGCCTACGAATTGGCGGTGATCATCCAGGATGGCATGCGTCGCATGTATGCGGAGCGGGAAAACCGCTTCTATTACATCACCACGATGAACGAAAACTACCCCCAGCCGCCCATGCCGGAAGGGGTCGAGGAAGACATTGTTCGGGGCATGTACCGGCTCCAGGCCGTGGAAAAAGGCAAGCCCCAGGTGCGTCTTGGCGGTGCTGGATCGATCCTGCGGGAAGTGGAGGCTGCTGCGCAGATGCTGCGCGACGACTACGGTGTCGAAGCCGAGGTCTGGAGCCTTCCCAGCATTAACGAGCTGTACCGCGACGGCCGCGCGGCCGAGCGCTGGAACCTGCTGAACCCCGACGCGGAACCCCGGGTGCCGTTCTTCACGCAGCAGCTCTCGGGCTCCGACGCTCCGGTGGTGCTGTCAACGGATTACATGAAGAGCTTCTCGGAGCAGCTTCGGGCCTTCTGTCCCGCCCCCTTCTACGCCCTGGGTACGGACGGCTACGGTCGCAGTGATACCCGGTCGAAGCTGCGGCACTTCTTCGAAGTCAGTCGCGAGTTCGTGGTGCTGGCGGCGCTGAAGGCCCTGGCCGACGCGGGAGAGAAACCCCCCGCCGAGGTGGCCGCAGCCCGGGAGAAGCTGGGCATCGCCGCCGATAAACCCGATCCCACCGGCGTCTGAGCCGCGCTGAACCGAATAAGAGGAGATAAGCCGTGACTCAGGAAACCGTACTGGTACCCGACATTGGTTCCGATGCCGCCGAGGTGGTGGAGATTCTGGTCAGCGTTGGTGACAGCGTTGAAGTTGATCAGGGGCTGCTCGTGCTGGAGTCGGACAAGGCCTCCATGGAGGTGCCGTCCACCGTCGCCGGTACCGTGGTGGAAGTGCTGGCGAAGGAGGGTGACGAACTCGCCGAGGGCGGCGCCGTAGCCGTCATCGACGTGGCCGGTGGTGCCGAGGCGCCGGACGCCACAGCAGCGGAAACAGCCGCCCCGGAAGAAGCAGCCCCGGCGACTCGGGCCGAACCTGCCGCCGCCGAGAGTGCTTCGGCTCCGGATGCCGTGAGCCCCGAAACGACGTCCAGCCAGGAAGTGACAGTGCCCGACATTGGTTCCGATGACGCGGTCGATCTCGTAGAGATCTCCGTCGCTGTGGGAGACCGGGTGGAAGAGGGCGACACGCTGGTGGTGCTTGAATCTGACAAGGCGTCCATGGAGGTGCCGTCTCCGGCGGCGGGCGAGGTAGAGGCGTTGCGCGTCGAAGAGGGGCAGCAGGTCTCCCAGGGCGATGTATTGCTGGTGCTGCGCGGTGCGGCAGCGGCGGCAGCGCCCGAGAGCAGGTCGTCTCCGGCGCCGGCAGCTGCCAAGAGCGCTCCGGCACCTGCTGCAGCGCAGCCATCTGCCCCGGTCGCCGCCGCTCCTAGCGACGCACCCGTGTCTTCTGGCGCAGGCGGCAACAGCTATGCCGGCCCCGCCGTGCGCAAGCTGGCGCGGGAGTTCGGTGTGCCCCTGGCCGAGGTGCGGGGCTCGGGACCCCGGGGACGCATTCTCAAGGAAGATCTCCACGAGTTCGTCAGGCGGCGTCTGGACAAACCAGCCGGGGCGGCTGCCGCGACTGCGGGTATTCCCCAGGTGCCTGAGGTGGACTTCTCGGCCTTTGGTCCCGTGGACGTGGTCGAACGCAGCAAGATCGACAAGCTCACTGCGGTCAACATGCAGCGCAGCTGGCTCAACGCGCCCCACGTCACCCAGTTTGATGATGCGGACATCACGGACCTCGAAGCATTCCGCAAGTCCCTGCGCGAAGAGGGCGAGAAGCGCGGCACACGGCTGACGCCCGTGCCCTTCCTGCTCAAGGCCTGTGCCGTGGCCCTGGCGCGCCATGAAAAGATCAACGCCTCCCTCTCCGATGGCGGAGAAACCCTGACCTTCAAGCGCTATGTGCATATCGGCCTGGCGGTGGACACGCCCGCCGGGCTGGTCGTGCCGGTGATCCGGGATGTGGACAAGAAGAGCGTCTGGGAGCTGGCCGCAGAGGTGCTCGACCTCGCGACGCGGGCCCGCGATCGCAAGCTCAAACCCGCCGAGATGCAGGGAGCGGGCTTCACGATCTCCAGCCTGGGAGCCATCGGTGGTCGCGGCTTCACGCCGATCGTGAATACCCCCGAGGTGGCGATCCTCGGTGTCAGTCGCGCCGAGACCCGGCCGGTCTGGGACGGCAATGCGTTTCAGCCGAGGCTTCAGCTGCCCCTCGCTCTGTCCTATGATCACCGGGTGGTCAATGGCGGCGACGGCGGACGGTTCCTGACGGATGTCTGCGAGCTGCTCGGGGATATTCGCAGGATAGTACTCTGACGGAACAGGGCAGCAGCAACGATTCATCGGACTGGCGGCGGGAGTTCCTCGCCGAGCACCGCCTGCCCGAGCGCTTTCGCGCGACCGCGCAGGACTATTTCGACCCCCTGGTGCGGCGCCTCCTGTCGGTGGCACAAGCCACGGAGGGGCCGCTGTTCGTGGGTCTCAACGGCAGTCAGGGGTCGGGCAAAAGCACGCTCTGCGATTATCTCTGCACTGCCCTGGCCGCCGATGGGGGGCTCAAGGCAGTCAACCTGTCCCTGGACGATGTCTATCTGACGCACGATGAACGGCTGCGCCTGGGCGAATGCGTGCACCCCCTGTTGCGGACCCGGGGTGTGCCCGGAACCCACGACATGGCGTTGCTCGGGCACACCCTGGACCAGCTTGCTGCGACCACTCCCGGCAGCGTTGCGGTGCCGCGCTTCGACAAGTCCATAGATGATCGCCATCCCCGGGAGCGCTGGAGCGACACGTCCACCCCCCTGGATGTGGTTCTGCTTGAGGGCTGGTGCCTGGGCGCGCGGAGCGTCGATGAGCGGGAGCTGACCGAACCGCTGAACGAACTGGAGCGCCGGGAGGATCCGGACGGATCCTGGCGCCGCTACGTCAATACGCAGCTGCGGGAACAATTCGAGCCTCTGTATGAGCGCCTGGATTTCTGGGTGATGCTCGCCGCCCCGGGGTTCGAAACGGTGCTGCGCTGGCGCACGGAGCAGGAGCGCAAGCTTGCCGATGCGGTGCAGGGGCGGGGTGATGGTTTGATGGATGACGCGGAGCTGCAGCGCTTCGTGGCGCATTTCGAACGGTGCACGCGCCAGTGCCTGGCGGACCTGCCCCGGCGCGTGGACGTACTTTTCAGTCTGGATGAAGAGCGGCAGATCGTAGCTGCCCGGGGCGTTGGGGAGAACTGAATGGCGGTGGTGCAACTGGTGGTGACGGATCTCGATGGTTCGCTGCTGGATCACGACGATTACAGCTACGACGCGGCGCTGCCGGTGCTCCAGGTGCTGGAACAGATGCGAATCCCCGTGGTCTTCGCTTCGAGCAAGACTCGCGCCGAGATGCTGGCGCTGCGGGCCGAGCTCGACAACGAGCACCCCTTCATTGTCGAGAATGGCGCTGCGGTGCTCATACCCAAGGGCTATTTCCTCCAGGCTCCCGCCGATACCGTTCTGCGCGACGGGTACTGGGTGCGGGAGCTTGCGCCACCGCGGGAGCAGTGGGCGGTACCCCTGGCCGAGCTGCGCGCGGCCATGCCCGGAGCCTTCGAGGATTTTGCCTCGGCGGGCACCGATGGCATCGTGGCCATGACGGGGCTCAGCCCCGAGAAGGCGGCGCTGGCCAATGAACGGGAATACAGTGAGCCCGTGCAGTGGCGAGGTGACGACGAGGGGCTGCAGGCCTTTCTCGGGGCCCTGACCACCGCCGGAGCGAGGGTGCTGCGGGGCGGGCGTTTCTACAGCGTTGCGGGGGATTGCGACAAGGGTCAGGCCCTTGCCTGGCTGCGGGAGCAGTACCGACTGGCGGCGAATGCCGGGGCTGTTTATGATCTGGCTGTCGGCGACGGCGCGAACGACGCGCCGATGCTTGAGATCGCCCACCGGGCGCTCGTGATTCCTGCTCCTGATCGTCCCCTGCCCGCGCTTTCGCGCGACGAGGGTGTATTGGTCGGAGAGGGTACGGGTCCTCGAGCATGGGCCTGGGGGGTGCGTGAGTGGCTGCGTGACCAGTATCAAACGCCTGAGGAGCGGTAAACATGGCGGATTTCTATCAGAACGGCATCATCACAACACTGCACAACCTGGCCAACAGGCCGGTGGAAGAGCTCGAACGTGAGCTCGTCGAATTTTCCCGGGCTCGTCCCCTGGGGCTGCTTCTGCCCTCGCTCTATTCCGAGCTGGAGGGCGAGGCGCTGCCCCGTATCGTCGACCACCTTGCAGAAGTCCCTTATCTGCAGCAGATCGTTATCGGCCTGGATTGCGCCGATGAGCAGCAGTACCGCGATGCGCTGAAGTTCTTCTCGCGTCTGCCCCAGCCTCACCGGGTGCTGTGGAACGACGGACCGCGGCTGCGTGCTATCGATTCGGAGCTGCGCAGCCTCGATCTCGCGCCGAAGGAAGAGGGCAAGGGGCGCAATGTCTGGTACTGCATGGGATACATTCTGGCAGCGGATCAGGTGGAGTCTGTCGCTATCCACGACTGCGATATTCTGACCTACGAGCGTACGCTGCTCGCGCGCCTCATCTATCCCGTGGCGAATCCGCGCTTCAACTACGAATTCTGCAAGGGCTTCTACGCCCGCGTCGCCCACGGCAAGATCAATGGGCGCGTCAGCCGTCTATTGGTCACGCCACTGCTTCGGGCGCTGAAGAAAACGATGGGCGAGGTGGACTACATCGAATATATGGACAGCTTCCGCTATCCGCTGGCGGGGGAGTTCTCGTTCCGCCGCGACGTACTCAATGATTTGCGCATTCCCAGCGACTGGGGCCTGGAGATCGGCGTCCTGTCGGAAATGCATCGCAACTACGCCAACAATCGCCTCTGCCAGGTGGATATTGCGGATCGCTATGACCACAAGCACCAGAAGCTGTCCCCGGAGGATGCGTCGGCGGGGTTGTCGCGCATGTCCATCGATATCTGCAAGGCGCTGTTCCGCAAGCTTGCCACGCGGGGCGTGGTGATCAGCTCCGAGAGCTTCCGCTCCCTCAAGGCCAGCTATTACCGCATTGCCCTGGATTTCGTTGAGACTTACCACAATGATGCGGTGATGAACGGCCTCGAATATGATCTGCACAGTGAAGAGCGGGCGGTGGAACTGTTTGCAGAGAACATCATGAAGGCGGGAGAGGCGTTCCTCGATCGCCCGATGGAGCGTCCCTTCATTCCCAGCTGGTCCCGCGTTACCAGCGCCATGCCCAATATTCTTGAGCGCCTGCGAGAGGCCGTGGAAGAGGACACTGCGGAGTATGCACCCGGCTGACCCCCCTGCGGGGGATTCCAATGCTTCATCGGCGCTGCTTCGGCGCGTCGCGCATCAGCTCGCTTCGGTGTACGCCGACGGTGAGGTCAATGAGGCCATGGAATCCCTCGCCGATGAATTGCTGTCCATCATGCGCATCCAGCCCGATGTTCCGGAGCCGGAGCGCCACCGCGATCTCTGGGACCAGAATGATGCCCTGATCATCACCTACGGAGACAGCATCCTGAAGGAGGGGGAACGCCCGCTACAGACGCTCAAGCACTGGCTTGACGTGCACACGCAGGGCCGGGTCACGGGGGTTCACATCCTGCCCTTCTATCCCTGGAGCTCCGATGATGGCTTTTCGGTCATCGACTACCTGCGGGTCAACGAGGCTCTCGGTGACTGGGACGATATTCTCAGCATTGGGGCCAAGTACACGCTTATGGCGGACCTGGTCATCAATCACTGTTCAGCGTCCAGCGAGTGGTTCAGGAATTTCCTGCGCAACGAAGAGCCGGGCAAGGACTATTTTGCCACTGCGTCCCCCGAGGACGATCTTTCCCTGGTGGTGCGGCCCCGCACATCGCCGCTCCTGCGTGAGGTCGAGGCCAACGACGGTATGCGCCACGTGTGGTGCACCTTCAGTCATGACCAGGTCGATCTCAACTTCCGCAATCCCGAAGTGCTCAAGCGGATGGTCGAGGTGGTGCGCCACTACCTGGATAACGGCGTGCGGGTGTTTCGCCTCGATGCCGTCGCCTTTCTCTGGAAGGAGCCGGGCACGACCAGCCTGAACCTGCGCAATACGCACGAGATTGTCCGTCTGCTGCGCACGCTGATCGAGAATGCGCGCAACGATGCCATGATCATCACCGAGACAAACATTCCCAATCAGGAAAACCTGTCCTACTTCGGCAATGCCAACGAGGCTCACTGCGTCTACAACTTCTCCCTGCCGCCGTTGCTGGTGAATACCCTGGTGACGGGCGACTGCCTCTATCTCAAGCAGTGGATGATGAGCATGCCGCCGCCGCAGCACGGGCATATAAGAGCGTCATTTTCCATTCACGATCCCCGTGTCTCTTTCTCCGGGCAGCTTGCTGAATTTTGAAGATGCGGGAAGGAAAAGAAATACGGCATATGTATTAGACGCAGAGCCCCGT
>CAXBBA010000108.1:0-6629 GCA_963973805.1 uncultured Halieaceae bacterium
CGCCTCCACCAGGGCCGCCTTGGCGCCCGCCACCCGCGCGCTGGCGGCGGCGATGTCCTCGGGGCGCGCACCGTTGCGCAGCTCTTCCAGCTGGGCGGCGGCCTTGCCGACTTCGGCGCGGGCACCCGCCACCACGGCGAGCTGGCGCGTATCGTCCAGCTGCACCAGCAGCGTACCCTCGCTGACCATCGTGCCCTCGGGAACGGGTTGCTCGAGAATGATCTCGCTCGCTGTGGCCTTGAGGATGACCCGGTCCCGCTCCAGGGTTCCCAGGGCCTGGTTGGCGCCGGGATCGCCGCAGGCGGTGACAAATACAATGCAGAGGCAGAGCAGCGTGAGTCTGGTCACTGAGAAATCCCCGTCCGACGATGGTCGGCCCCATCAGGTTAGCGGGTCAGTGTACGAGATAGCGAGGAGGCGCGTCACTCCAGGTGCCCGGGCGTAGCGGGGCTCCCCCCGCGCGCACCATGCCCATTCCCCCGGGGTATCTGCGATCTCTATCGATTCCTCAGCCGGTGCCTGTAGCTGAGGGTTCGCCACAGGTACTCCAGGGGTCCGAAGCGGTGCCGCGCCAGCCACCAGGGGCTCAGCCACAGCTGCAGCAGCCAGATCGCCAGCACCAGCAGATACAGCTGCGCGCGGCTCAGAACGCCGATCAGGCCCAGGCCGCCGCCGCTGAAGATCAGCAGGGCCAGGAGCGAGTGCATCAGATAGTTGCTCAGGGCCATGCGGCCCACGGCCGCCAGGCGGGTCATGAGCGTCGCCAGCCACCCCGCTTGCAGCAGCCAGGCCACCAGGCCCAGGTAGCCCAGGGTCATGGCGCCGCGACCCAGGTGGTAGCTGCCGTTGAGCTGGGCGAACACGCTGAGCAGTGACAGCTCCGCCTCGAGGGCGCGGTACACCTCCCAGCCATTGAGCAGCAGTCCGAGCCCCAGGCCGCTCAGGGCGAGGCGCTTCGCCCCCGCCACAGACAGGCCGCCTCGCAGAACATCCATTTTGAACAGGGCCATGCCCAGCAGCATCATCAGCAGGGCATCCCACAAGATGAACAGGGGCATGACGAACAGCAGCATGTCGTTGGTCTGCGCCGCATTCCAGGTGAAGGCGCTGCCATAGCTGCCCGCCCGGAGCTGGCGCTCCTCGGCCAGGACCTCCGGCGCGGGAACGATGCCCGCCTCGAAGCTGCTCCAGCTTTCGGCGGCGGCCCGTAGCGAGGGGTCGAGGGCCATAGGGTCCGTCGCCGTGGCCAGCGTCTGGGCGGCGCGCTGGGAGAACTCCAGCCCGAAATGCAGGAACACATAGCTCAGGGAGCTGAGGGTGCCAATGATGACGGCGACGATGATCAGAGTACGGGCTCGCCAGTTGCGCAGGGGGTAGAGCATCGCGCCGCACAGCGCATAGCAGATGAGGATGTCACCGAACCACAGCAGCACGTAGGCGTCGAAAAGTCCGAAGAGCAGCAGGAAGAACATGCGCCGGTAGTGGGTGGCGGCGCTCTTGCCGTGGTCACCGGTGGTGAACAGCACCACGCCGGCGCCGAAGAGCAGCGAGAACAGGCCCCGCATGCTGCCTTCGCCGAAGAGCTCCACGAGCATCCAGGCCCAGAGGTTGGCACCGCCATCGGCACTGACGTCGAAGCCCGGAAAGGAATAGGCGGGCGAGAGCAGACCGAAGGCCGTGATGTTCATGAGCAGGATGCCCAGAACCGCAAAGCCGCGCAGCGTGTCCAGGAGCTGGATGCGCTCTGCGGCGGGAGTTGGGGAGTCGCCCATGGGGGCCTCCGGCGCCGTAGTTTGGCCGCAGCCTAGCGTGATCGGAGCCCCGGGGGAAAGGCGGTGGGTCGCATCGGGCTGATTCCGGAGGGGACTTCCCTAGGGATCAAAATGCAGTACCTGCACGTCGGGATCCCGGCTGGCGCCGGCGCGATGGAGCTCGTCCAGGTAGCGCTGCCACAGCTCTTCGCGGTCGCGACAGAGCTGGTAGAGGTAGTCCCAGGCGTACAGGCCGCTGTCGTGGCCGTCGTCAAAGATGATCTGCAGCGCATAGTGGCCCACGGGCCGCAGCTCCGTGATGGCCACCTGTTTCTTACCTGTCTGCAGCTGCGCCTGGGAGGGGTGGTGTCCCCGCACCTCCGCCGACGGCGAATACACGCGCAGGTACTCCCAGTCCAGGGCGTAGCACTCGTCCCCGGGGTAGCTCAGCTCCAGAACCCGCGACTGTTTGCGCAGGCGGATATCCCGGGGGCGCGGCGCGTCCATCAGAGGATGAAACGCGACAGGTCTTCGTCCGTCGCCAGATCGTTCAGCTGTCCATCCACGTAGGCGGCGTCGATGGTGAGCGTCGTCTCGCTGAGTCCGGCGTCCGCGGCGTTGAAGGACGCGTCTTCGAGCAGGCGCTCCATCACCGTGTGCAGGCGCCGGGCACCGATATTCTCGGTGTTCTCGTTCAGCTGCCAGGCGAGCTCGGCGATGCGGGCCACGCCGTCGTCGGCGAAGTCCAGGGTCAGCCCCTCGGTCTCGAGCAGCGCGGCATACTGGCGCGTCAACGCCGCGTCGGGCTCCACCAGAATGCGCCGGAAGTCCTCGGGGCTCAGCGCCGCCAGTTCGACGCGTATCGGCAGGCGCCCCTGCAGTTCCGGAATCAGATCCGAAGGCTTGGCCAGGTGGAAGGCGCCGGAGGCGATGAACAGGATGTGATCGGTCTTGATCATGCCGTATTTGGTGCTGACGGTGCTGCCCTCGATGAGCGGGAGCAGGTCGCGCTGCACCCCTTCGCGGGACACGTCGGCGCCGCCGGTCTCGCCGCGCTTGACGACCTTGTCGAGTTCGTCCAGGAACACGATGCCATTCTGTTCCGTGGCGTGCAGGGCGTTCTGGCGGATCTCGTCTTCGTTCACCAGCTTCGCCGCTTCTTCGTCGCACAGGGCCGCGAAGGCCGCGCGCACCGGCATGCGCCGGTTCTTCGACTGGGCGCGGGCCATGTTCGAGAACATGTTCTGGAGCTGGCTGGTCATCTCTTCCATGCCCGGAGGAGCGCTGATCTCGACGCTGGTGGCCGTGCTGATCTCGATATCGACCTCTTTTTCGTCCAGATCACCCTCGCGCAGCTTCTTGCGCAGCAGCTGGCGCGTGCTCTCGCCGCTTTCTCCGCCGTCGCGGGCCGGGGGCAGGAGCAGGTCCAGGATGCGCTCCTCGGCGGCTTCCTCGGCGCGGAAACGCACCTTTTCCATCGCCTGCTCGCGCAGCATTTTCACCGCCATCTCAACCAGATCGCGGACGATGGACTCCACATCGCGGCCCACATAGCCGACTTCCGTGAATTTCGTGGCTTCCACCTTGACGAAGGGAGCGTTGGCCAGGCGCGCCAGGCGCCGGGCAATTTCAGTCTTGCCCACGCCCGTGGGGCCGATCATGAGGATGTTCTTGGGCGTAATCTCGCCGCGCAGCGACTCCTCAACCTGCATGCGGCGCCAGCGGTTGCGCAGGGCGTTGGCCACGGCGCGCTTGGCGTCGTCCTGGCCGATGATGTGCTTGTCCAGCTCGTGGACGATTTCCCGGGGGGTCATGTTTGACATGGAATGGCCTGAAGTCAGTAGTCCAGCTGCTCAATCGTGCGCTGGTCGTTGGTGTAGATGCAGATATCTGCGGCGATGCCCAGTCCCTTTTCGACGATGCTGCGCGCGTCCAGATCCGTGTTGTCCATCAGGGCGCGGGCGGCGGCCTGGGCGAAGGAACCGCCGGAACCGATCGCGATCAGGTTGTCTTCCGGCTCGATCACGTCGCCATTGCCGGAGATCACCAGGGAAGTTTCCTTGTCGGCGACCGCCAGCAGCGCTTCGAGCTGACGCAGGGAGCGCTCCGTGCGCCAGGCCTTGGCCAGTTCCACGGCGGCGCGGACGAGCTGGCCCTGGTGCTTCTCGAGCTGGGCTTCGAAGAGTTCAAAGAGCGTAAAGGCGTCGGCGGTGCCGCCGGCGAAGCCGGCCAGCACGCGGTCCTTGTGCAGGCGGCGAACCTTGCGCGCGTTGCCCTTCATGATGGTGTTGCCCATCGAGACCTGGCCGTCGCCGCCAACGACGACGCTATTGCCTCGGCGGACACAGAGAATCGTGGTGCCTTCAAATTGTTTCACGGATGACTCCGGCAAGCAGGGAGTATCCGTTATGGGGCCGATCGGCCCGACTTCAAGGTGGGACTCAGCCCGCCTTGCGCTGAATCAGCAGGGTGTCGATATCCTGCTGCGCGGTCAGGCTGCGTGCGCGGGCCATGGCAGAGCGGCTCTCGAAGGGGCCGATAACCACCCGGAACCAGCGTCCGTTCTGTCCCCGGGTCTCTTCCACCTTCGGCTCCAGGCCCAGCAACAGCAGCTCCGCGCGGCGGCGATCCGCATCCTCCGCTTCGCGAAAGGAGCCCGCCTGCAACAGGAAGTGACTTCCGTCATTGCTGCTGCGGCTGCGCGGTACTTCCGCGGGGTCCACGTCGACGGTGATCTCCTGGCTCGGCAGCACTTCCCAGAATTCGTATTCCGGCGAAGCGCTGACCGCTGCGTTGCGCTCGGGCTCGCTCCCCGCTTCGCCGGGCTCCGGCGGCAGCGTCGCCAGATAGAGCATCAGCGAGAGGAACAGGCCGCTGAGCAGGCCGGCACCGTACCAGCGCAGGGCACCGCCGCTGCGGGGCGCGGGTTGGTGACGGCTGGCGCCGCGGGTGCTTTTGCGTTTCTGTGTCACGGCGCCTACATCACCTCGGGGGCCGATACGCCCAGCAGGTCCAGGCCATTGGCGAGCACCTGGCGCACGCCCTCGGACAGGGCGAGGCGCGCAGCGCGCACGGTGTCGTCGTCCACGGCCACCTTGTGGGCGTTGTAGTAGGCGTGGAACTCCGCCGCGAGCTCGCGCAGGTAGTTGGCCACCTGCTGGGGCTCGGCGTTGCTGGCGGCGCGGGACACGATCTCCGGGAAGCGCGCGAGCTGCTTGAGGAGCTCCACTTCCTGGGTTTCACCCAGGGCGTCGAGGGACACGCTGTCGGCGTCCAGGGACACGGGCACGCCCTGCTCCTCGAGGCGGCGCTTGACGCTGCAGACCCGGGCGTGGGCGTACTGGATGTAGTACACCGGGTTGTCATTGGACTGGGACAGGGCCAGGTCAATGTCAAAGGTCAGCTGCGAGTTGGGTGAGCGGGCCACCAGGAAATAGCGCGTGGCGTCCCGGCCCACTTCATTGATCAGGTCCCGCAGCGTCAGGTAGCTGCCGGCGCGCTTCGAGAGTTTCACCTCGGCGCCATCGCGCATCACCGTCACCATCTGGTGCAGCACGTAGTCGGGCCAGCCCTGGGGAATATCCGCCTTCAGGGCCTGCAGGCCCGCGCGCACACGCGTGACCGTACTGTGGTGATCGGCACCCTGCTCGTCGATAACGCGCTCGAAGCCGCGCTGCCACTTGTTCAGGTGATAGGCCACGTCGGGCAGGAAATAGGTGTAGTCGCCGTCCTGCTTGCGCATGACGCGGTCCTTGTCGTCGCCGTAGTCCGTGGTGCGCAGCCACAGGGCGCCGTCCTTCTCGTAGGTGGCGCCGTTGGCTATCAGGCGCTGCACCACGGCCTCGACTTCACCGGATTCATACAGCGCGGATTCGAGGAAGAACACGTCAAAGCTCACGCCGAAGCTCTTCAGGTCCAGGTCCTGTTCCCGGCGCAGCCAGGCCACGGCGAAGTCGCGGATGCTGTCCAGGTCTTCGCTGTCTGCCCTGGCCGTGACCGCCTTGTCGCTGGCTTCCACGGACTCGCCCGCCAGGTAGGCCTGGGCGAGTTCGACGATGTAGTCGCCGCGGTACCCGTCCTCGGGCCAGCCCTCATCCTCGGGCGTGAGGCCGCGGCAGCGCGCCTGCACCGACAGGGCGAGGTTGTTGATCTGGGCGCCGGCGTCGTTGTAGTAGAACTCGCTGGTCACGTCCCAGCCGTTGGCGGCGAGGATGCGCACCAGGCTGTCACCGACGGCGGCGCCGCGGCCGTGGCCCACGTGCAGCGGCCCCGTGGGGTTGGCCGAGACAAACTCCACCTGCACCTTGCGGCCCTTGCCGCTGTCATTGTGGCCAAAGCGCGGGCCCTGGCGGAGCACTTCGCGGAGAACGTCACCCTGGCTGTCCGAGGACAGGAAGAAGTTGATGAAGCCCGGTCCCGCGATCTCGGTTTTTGCGATGGCGCTGTTGTCCGGCAGGGCAGCGCAGAGCGCTTCGGCCAGGGCGCGGGGCGCCAGGCCCAGGCGCTTGCCATTGGCGAGGGCGACATTGGAGGCCAGGTCGCCGTGGGCGGGGTCCCGGGTGCGTTCGATCTGGATGGGCGCGGGTTCGAAATCCGCGCCGTTGTCGGCGATGACTTTCGCCAGGGCCTCGGCGAGGAGCGAGGCAACCGTGTCTTTCATGGGTAGTTTCCGTGCGTTGGGGGCCGGGTCGTGCCGGCGGGCGCATTATCTCGCTTCGCCGCGGCCTTGGCCAGATTCATGAACAGGCTTCAGATAACGTCCTGGGGGTCCACGTCCACGAACCAGGTCAGGTCGCGGCGCGGGCCCAGGGTCTCGCCGGCGTGGACCAGCTGCTGTGCTGCCCGGTGCACCGCGCTGCGCGAGGGCGCCATGCACAG
>CAXBBA010000109.1:0-6616 GCA_963973805.1 uncultured Halieaceae bacterium
ACTTTGTGGCGACGCTGATTGCGCCGATCGCGATGGAAGAAGGTCTGCGCTTTGCCATCCGCGAAGGTGGCCGCACCGTCGGCGCCGGCGTGGTAGCCAAGATCATCGAGTAATACGTCGATACATCGTTGCTCCGGTGGTAGCAAACCGGGGCGTTGTCGCGAAGCGCAGCGTCCCTCTTTCCAGCGAAGCGTAACGATGACGGCACGGCTCACGGATTGACGGGGTCGCGCCGGATTAGGGCCGAATCTTCTGATTCGGCTTCGTCGTCTGAGTACGGCGAGTAGGAAAACTAGGCCAGTAGCTCAATTGGCAGAGCAGCGGATTCCAAATCCGCAGGTTGGGGGTTCGATTCCCTCCTGGCCTGCCATCTCGGCAGGCGCATCCCCGCGGGGGCTGCGGCGAAACGTAGTAGTGGTACGGCTACCGTACAGCTGAAAGGTTACAAGAAGCAGACATGAGTGCAGAAGCGCCGACAAGTAGATTCGACAGCCTCAAATGGCTGGTGGTTGCTGCCCTGGTCGCGGTTGCGGTCGTGGGTAACAGCTACTTTTCCAATGAGTCGCTGCTCTACCGGGTGCTCGGGATCGTGGCTCTGGCGGCGGTGGCGGGATTCATCGCCCTGCAAACAGCCAAGGGCGCGTCCTTCTGGTCCCTGGTAAAGGGTGCGCGGACGGAAATTCGCAAGGTGGTCTGGCCGACCCGTCAGGAGACGGTGCAGACAACCATGATCGTAGTTGCTTTCGTACTGCTGGTGGCGCTGATCCTCTGGGGGCTCGACTCGTTCCTCGGTTGGCTTGTGTCCCTGGTGATCGGCTGAACCGCGGTTGTATCGCGAAAAGGTAGCGGAGAGAAGATAAATGGCTATGCGTTGGTACGTCGTGCACGCCTACTCGGGTTACGAGAAGAAGGTCGCGACTGCGCTCAAAGAGCGCATCGAGTTGCACGGTATGGGCGATCGTTTCGGCGATGTGCTGGTGCCGACGGAAGAGGTCGTCGAAATGCGCGGCGGCCAGAAGCGCCGTAGCGAGCGCAAGTTTTTCCCGGGTTACGTGCTGGTACAGATGGACCTGGATGATGACACCTGGCACCTGGTGAAAGAAACGCCACGGGTGCTCGGGTTTATCGGTGGCAAGGCGGATGCGCCGGCGCCGATTACGGAGGCCGAAGCCAACGCCATCCTCAATCGCATTGAGGAAGGCACCGAGGCACCCCGTCCGAAGACGCTGTTCGAGCCGGGCGAGATGGTGCGGGTTATCGATGGCCCCTTCAACGACTTCAACGGTGTGGTCGAAGAGGTCAATTACGAAAAGAGCCGCCTGAACGTGGCGGTGCTCATCTTCGGGCGTTCTACTCCCGTCGAACTGGAATTCGGTCAGGTCGAGAAGGCCTGACAATACATGCCGCAGTCCCTGCGGTGAAACATGGCGAGCACCTTCGGGTGCTCTGATTGGGGAGGCAGACCGGTCGCCTGCAGGCGTCGGCGCTGCCGCTGGAACCCAGGAGAGACAACATGGCTAAGAAAGTCGAAGCGTACATCAAGCTTCAGGTTGCAGCCGGTCAGGCCAACCCGAGCCCCCCCGTGGGTCCGGCGCTGGGTCAACACGGCGTGAACATCATGGAGTTTTGTAAGGCGTTCAACGCAGAAACCCAGGGTGTGGAGCCCGGCCTGCCGATTCCCGTGGTTATCACGGTGTACAGCGACCGTTCCTTCACCTTTATCAAGAAGACCCCTCCTGCGTCAGTTCTGTTGCGCAAGGCCGCTGGTATCAAGAAAGGTTCCGGCGAGCCCAACACCAAGAAGGTGGGCAAGGTGAACCGCGCCCAGCTTGAGGACGTGGCCCAGCAGAAATGGCCCGACCTCACCGCGGCAGATATGGATGCGGCGGTCCGCACCATCGCGGGCAGCGCGCGTTCCGCAGGCATCGAAACCGAGGGGGTTAACTGATATGGCCAAGCTCAGCAAACGTATCAAAGCCTTCCGCGAGAAGGTGGACGCGACTCGTGCCTACCCCCTCGACGAAGCGGTAGCCATCCTCAAGGAGACGGCGACGGTCAAGTTCAACGAGACCGTTGAAGTGGCGGTCAAGCTCGGTGTAGACGCACGGAAATCAGACCAGGCGGTTCGTGGTGCAACCACGCTTCCCCACGGTACGGGCAGCGATGTTCGCGTTGCCGTGTTCACCCAGGGCGAAGCAGCCGAAAAAGCCAAGGCAGCCGGCGCAGACATGGTTGGCATGGAAGAACTCGCCGAGCAGGTCAAGGGCGGCATGATGGACTTTGACGTGGTTGTGGCGTCTCCCGATGCCATGCGCGTTGTGGGCCAGCTGGGCCAGATCCTCGGTCCCCGCGGCCTGATGCCCAACCCCAAGACCGGTACCGTAACCCCGGACGTTGAGACGGCGGTCAAGAACGCCAAGGCGGGCCAGATGCGCTACCGCACCGACAAGAACGGCATCGTGCACGGCGGCATTGGCAAGATCAGCTTCGACGCTGACGCCATCCGCGGCAACCTTGAAGCTGTGCTGGCGGACCTGAGAAAGGGCAAGCCCGCCGCGTCCAAGGGTGTGTACATGCGCAAGATCACGCTGTCGACCACGATGGGTCCGGGCGTGACCGTAGATCAGGCGTCTCTGGAGGCCTAAGCTCCGGCGCCAACGAAACAGGCCGCAGCGCTTCACAAGAGCACCGCGGCCGGGGCTGCCCAGGGATGGGCAGCCAACGATGACAAAGTCCGGGATCCGGGCATGTCGTCCCTTTGGGGTCTTTGCAACAGGCTGTCGCTACTGAAATGCGGGTTGCCGGGTGTTTAGACCATCAAAGACCGTAGGCGGGTACGCCGTTGGCCATCACCTGTTGGTGCATGGGCGCGGGGCACGCTTAATCGGGTTTTCGGACCCGGCCTACGCAGATGGTGAGAAAACTCACCGGGCAGGCAGGGCGTGATGCGACCTGTTTGCCGATTTTGGTGGTACCTGCCGAGCCCGGTCTCCGGACTGGAGCGAAGGAGGGTATCTAATCAAGCAATCCAGGAGTTTAACCAGTGGCAATTGGACTCGAAGACAAAAAAGCGATCGTAGCTGAAGTTAACGAGACTGCCACCAGTGCTCTGTCCCTCGTCATCGCCGACGCCCGAGGCGTTTCGGTAGACGGGATGACAGCGCTGCGTAAAGACGCTCGTGAAAACCAGGTAACGCTCCGCGTAGTGCGGAACACCCTGGCCAAGCGAGCTCTGGAAGGTACGGAATACGAGTGCGTCAACGATGCGCTCGCAGGCCCGTCCCTGTTCGGATTTTCCATGGAAGATCCGGGCGCTGCAGCGAGACTCTTCAAGGACTTCGCGAAAGAAAACGATGCCTTTGAAGTGAAAGTACTGGCGGTGAGCGGCCAGAAACTGGGTGCGGATCAGTTGGATGTGCTGGCGACGTTGCCGACGCGCGATCAGGCTCTCTCTATGTTGATGAGTGTCATGAAAGCGCCGGTCACGAAGCTGGCTCAGACGATGAACGAAGTACCTGGAAAGCTGGTTCGCACGCTGGCAGCAGTACGCGATCAGAAAGAGCAGGAAGCCGCCTGAGGCGGTGGTTCTGCTCGCAGCCGGATTTAACAGCTAGCAATAGTTCAAAGACAGGAGATAGACCTCATGGGTATGTCAAAAGACGACATTCTGACGGCAATTGCCGAGATGAGCGTAATGGAAGTTGTCGAGCTCATCGACGCAATGGAAGAGAAGTTTGGTGTAACGGCCGCTGCTGCAGTTGCAGCTGCACCCGCCGCCGCCGCTGGTGACGCTGGCGGTGCCGCCGTTGAGCAAACCGAGTTCGACGTTATTCTGACCTCCGCAGGAGAGAAGAAAGTAAATGTGATCAAGGTTGTTCGTGCGATCACGGGCCTCGGCCTGAAAGAAGCCAAGGGCCTCGTTGACGGCGCACCTTCCCCCATCAAGGAAGGCGCTTCCAAAGACGAAGCCGAAGACATCAAGAAGCAGCTGGAAGAAGCTGGCGGCTCTGCGGAGCTGAAGTAATCCTGATGTCTGCCGGGACTCAGGTCCAGGCACTGAAAGGCTGGTGGGTTTTTGCCCACCGGCCTTTTCCCGCTTAAACCGGACACCATTCCGGCGCAAACGGGATATCGATTTCAAAGGGCTGCCGTCGGCGGTCCACTAGTACCGGGGAGTACAGATGCCTTACTCGTACACTGAGAAAAAACGCATCCGCAAGGACTTCGGAACGATGCCGAAGGTCATGGATGTGCCCTATCTGCTGGCGATTCAGCTCGATTCCTATCGCAAGTTCACGCAGCAGGGCGTATCCCTGGAAGAGCGCAAGGACTATGGCCTGCACGCGGCCTTCAAGTCCGTGTTCCCGATCGTCAGCTACAGCGGGAATGCAGCGCTGGAATATGTCGATTACAAGCTGGGCACCCCCGTCTTTGACGTGAGCGAGTGCCAGCTGCGCGGCGTGACCTATTCCTGCCCCCTGCGCGTCAAGGTGCGCCTGATCATCTACGATAAGGAAAGCGCCAACAAGTCCATCAAGGACATCAAGGAGCAGGAAGTCTACATGGGCGAGATTCCGCTCATGACAGACAACGGCACCTTTGTGATCAACGGCACGGAGCGCGTCATCGTCTCCCAGCTGCACCGTTCCCCCGGGGTGTTCTTTGATCACGACAAGGG
Source organism: uncultured Halieaceae bacterium (assembly GCA_963973805.1). Lineage (GTDB taxonomy): Bacteria > Pseudomonadota > Gammaproteobacteria > Pseudomonadales > Halieaceae > Congregibacter. The sequence continues at coordinate 4,679 of CAXBBA010000109.1, forward strand.
CAAGACCCATTCATCGGGCAAACTGCTCTACTCTGCCCGCGTTATTCCCTACCGTGGTTCCTGGCTGGACTTCGAGTTTGATCCCAAGGACATGGTATTCGCCCGCATCGACCGTCGCCGCAAGCTCCCCGCGACGATTCTCCTGCGCGCCCTGGGTTACGACTCGGAAGAAATCCTCTCCATGTTCTACGAGTTCACGAGTTTCAATGTGGACGACGAGGGCGCCTACGCCATGGAGCTCATCCCCGAGCGCCTGCGGGGTGACGTAGCGGCATTTGACCTTCAGGTTGGCAAGAAAACCATCGTCGAGCAGGGACGTCGCATCACGGCCCGGCATATTCGCGAGCTGGAAAAAGCCGGTGTGACGGAGCTTCCCGTCGAGGCCGAGTACCTCCACGGTCGTGCCCTGGCGAAAAACGTCGTCGATGAGAAAAGCGGCGAAGTCCTGTTCGAGTGCAACACGGAAATCAACGAAGAAGTGCTGGCCAAGCTGGCAGAAGCCGGCGTCCGCACCATCGAAACGCTGTACACCAATGAGCTGGACTGCGGCCCCTTCATCTCGCATACGCTGCGCCAGGATTCCACGCGCAACGAACTCGAGGCGCTGGTGGAAATCTACCGCATGATGCGCCCCGGTGAGCCGCCGACGAAGGAATCCGCCGAGAACCTGTTCCAGAACCTGTTCTTCTCTGCGGACCGCTACGACCTCTCCGCCGTTGGCCGCATGAAGTTCAACCGTCGCCTGGGTCGCGAAGAGATCGTCGGCGAAGGCATCCTCTCGCGGGAAGACATCGTAGACGTGCTCCAGACGCTGGTAGGCATCCGGAACGGCAAGGGTATGGTCGATGATATCGATCACCTGGGTAACCGCCGCGTGCGCAGCGTGGGTGAGATGGCCGAAAACCAGTTCCGCGTCGGTCTCGTACGTGTGGAGCGGGCCGTGAAGGAACGTCTCTCCATGGCCGAAAGCGAAGGCCTCATGCCCCAGGACCTCATCAATGCCAAGCCGGTCTCGGCGGCGGTGAAAGAGTTCTTTGGCTCAAGCCAGCTGTCCCAGTTCATGGACCAGAACAACCCGCTGTCGGAAGTGACGCACAAGCGTCGTGTATCGGCGCTTGGGCCGGGCGGTCTGACGCGGGAGCGTGCAGGCTTCGAAGTGCGTGACGTTCACCCGACGCACTACGGCCGCGTATGTCCCATTGAAACGCCGGAAGGTCCGAACATCGGCCTGATCAACAGCCTGGCGGTGTACTCCCGGACCAACGACTATGGCTTCCTCGAAAGCCCCTACCGCAAGGTGGTGGATGGGGTGGTCACCGATGACATCGAGTACCTCTCGGCGATTAACGAAGCCGAGAACGTGATCGCTCAGGCCTCCGCGGCCCTCGACGACAAGAACATGTTCGTCGACGAGCTCGTCGCTGTGCGTCACCTGAACGAATTCACGGTGATGGCACCGGATCGCATCGACTACATGGACGTGTCTCCGCAGCAGGTGGTATCCGTCGCCGCAGCGCTGATCCCCTTCCTGGAACACGATGACGCCAACCGCGCCCTCATGGGTTCGAACATGCAGCGCCAGGCGGTGCCGACGCTGCGTAGCGAAAAGCCCCTGGTGGGTACGGGCATGGAGCGCTTCGTCGCCGCCGACTCCGGTGTGTGCGTCGTGGCCAAGCGTCCCGGTGTGATCGATTCCGTCGACGCGAGCCGCATCGTTGTGCGGGTGGATGATTCCGAGGTGGGCTCCGGTGAGGCGCCCGTGGACATCTACAACCTGACCAAGTACGTGCGTTCAAACCAGAACACCTGCATTAACCAGCGCTCCATTGTGAGCCGCGGTGATTCAGTGTCTCGCGGTGACATCCTCGCGGATGGTCCCTCCATCGACATGGGTGAGCTGGCCCTGGGCCAGAACATGCGCATCGCGTTCATGCCCTG
>CAXBBA010000110.1:0-6609 GCA_963973805.1 uncultured Halieaceae bacterium
CTGGGCGAGTTCTGCCCATGCAGAGCACCCTGAATCAGGGGATCATGGGCGCCGAATACAGTAGCTGGAGGAAGGGTCCATGAACAAGGTTTGTCTGGTGATCGGTGCCGGGGCGGGTATTGGCGGCAGCGTAGGCCGACGTTTTGCGCGGGAGGGTTTCCATGCGGCCCTCTGCCGGCGGAGCGATGAAGAGGGCCTGCAGCAGCTCGTGCGGGGCATCGAAGATGAGGGCGGCTCGGCCAGCGGGCATCTCGTTAACGCGGCGAGAGAGGGCGCTATCGAAACGCTTGTGGCCGATGTCGAAAACATCGGTCCCATCGATGTGGCGTTGTTCAACCTCGGTGCCCAGATCGGCAACCGGCCTCTGGAGCATACCTCGCTCAAGGTGTTTGAGCTGGGTTGGCAGATGGCCTGCTTCGGCCTGTTTCGCCTGGCCAGGGTGCTCGCCCCCCTGATGGAGGCGCGCGGCGGCGGCACGATACTCGTTACCTCGGCGACGGCGGCGGTGCGGGGCAATGCCGGTCAGCACTCCCATGCCGCGGCGATGGGCGGACGCCGTATGCTGTGCCAGACCCTGAATGCGGAGCTGGCCCCCCGGGGGATCCACGTCGCGCATGTTCTCATCGACGGCGCGGTGGATGCGCCGGACACCCTGGGCAAGATGCTCGGCCCCGAGAAGTATCAACAGCTGCGCGAGACCCGGGGCATGGAGCACGACGGGCTGCTGCTGCCCGAGAAAGTGGCGGATACCTACTTTCACCTGGCCCAGCAGCATCGCTCCGCGTGGACCCATGAGCTGGATCTGCGCGCCTACTCCGACCTGGCGTGGTGGAACCACGCCCCCTGAGGGCTCAGAGCAGGACCAGGCCCAGGAAGATCAGCAGGCCCGAGCCGGCGGTGATCAGCGTGCTGCGGCGCAGGCGGGGTGATTGCAGGCCCAGCCACAGGCCGCTGACGATGATGAAGACCATGCCGGCGGCGAACACTTTCTGGAAATCCCGGAACAGACTCGGTCCGTGACCCTTGTGCAGCTCGATCATGCTGCGTTGCAGGTCCGGGGTGTTGCGGGTGATTGTGATCACATCGCCATTCACTGCCAGCACATAGTGCTGTCGCGACGTGGGGCGCGTGTAGAGGGTGGTTCCAGCGTTGCGGACGTAGTCAAAGCTGAAGCCTTCGACGCCCGCGGAGGCCAGCACGTCCAGCACCTTGTCCTTGCCCGGGTTCGCCAGCAATGCCACGCCACCGGGCAGTGTCGCCACCTCTTCCTGCTCGAGGGAGCCTTTTACCCCGAGGAGGTACAGACCGCCGGAGATGGCCACCAGCAGAACGGCGGCGGCAAAGAAAGAAGAGATGTAGAGATGGATCGTGACGAGCAAGCTGCGTTTCATGGTGCCTCGATGCGTTTACTGGTGGGGCCGCCCGACGGGGCGGACCGGAATAATACGCGCATCGTGGCCTGTCGCGAAGACCCTCAGCGGTTGTAGAGGATTTGCTCGGCCCGGGCGGCAATACTGAACGCAGGGACAAAGTCCACGGGAGACAGGTCCGGGTTGTTGAGCATGATGACGACCACGTAGGCGCCCTTATCGTCGGACTCCAGCAGCCAGCTCAGGGTAAAGACAAAGTTTCCATCCACTGTGGCCAGGGAGCCCCCCTTCTGCCACACGCGATCCCAGCGCTTGCGCAGGGACAGCAGCACGGCATCGGCGCCGGCTGCCTGATCCAGCAGTGCAAAGGCCTCGCTGCGATTGTCGTAGCTGCGCAGGCCCGCGTAGGCCTGGCACACGTCGAAAGCGCTCGCCGCCCAGCTACTCTCCCGTAGCTCATCCCAGTTGTTGTACGAGTACTGGCTTACGGGGCCCAGGGGTTCGATCTCGTTGGTCAGGATCGTGCGCTGCTGATTGTCATTGCCATTGGCGTAGGCGCGGGCGCGGGCGGGGGGCAGGCTCCAGATGATATGGAACTGTTCATTGACGCTGAGGAACGGGGTGAGGGAGGACTTGTTCTTGTTCTTGAAGCGGCCGAGGGTTTGCTCCAGGCGATTGCGGGGAATGAGTTCGTGGATGTGGTCCGTGGCGGTGTTGTCGCTGACGCCCAGCATCAGGTTCGCCATCTGCGCGAGGGGGACCTGCGTACCCGGGGTCACGTTGTTGATGGAGCCGCCGGGAGCGTACTCGGCGCTCTGCATGGGCACCATCGCCGATGGGCTGATACGGCCCGTGCGGATTTCCTCCGCCAGCGCCCCGAGCACCCAGAGCTTGAAGATCGACCCCGTGGGGTAGGGAAGCTGGGCGTTGTGACCATACATGCCCTTGCAGCGGTCGTTGTCGATGCGGGCCACGAGCATGGCGGTGTTTGTCGCCAGTCCCTTCACGGACTGCCCCAGGGACGAGAAGTTCGCGCTGGCGAATTCCTGCGTGACGTTGCTGCCATTGATGTTCAGCCCCGGGGTCCAGGACAGGCCGGTGATCAGACCGTCGTCGCTGCCGTTACCGTAGTCGGCATTCACGGACAGGAACATGGCGTTACTGGCCCGTCCCCGCTGGGCAATGATGCCCCGGGTGTACACCGGTGTCGCGGTGATCAGGTCGTCGATCACCGGATCTGAAATCTCGGCGCGCATCGCCGCGATGTCGTCGCGCACCGCCGCCGCGGGAATCTGGGCGAGAAAATCCGGGTGGAAGTGCGCGTTGATCTCGCCAAGGCTTGTGCTCTCGGTCCCGAGTTCTTCCAGCAGCCAGCGCAGCTGGTTCGTGGCGCTGCTGTCGGGGAGTTCAAAGTCGCCGTTCACATCCCGAAACAGGGGCTCGATGGGACGGCGGAAGCGGGCGACGGCGGAGGGAACCTCCGCACCTTCCTGCTCGGCCACCACATCCGCGGCGATGTCAAAGCTGCAGCGATTGCCCTGGGGAGTCTGGCAATTCTCCCAGGCGTCGAACAGCCAGCCCGCCTTTGCTGTGGCAGTGTAGGTCTCGAGGTAGCGCCCTTCGATGTCGAAGCGGCACTCCCCGGACGCACAGTCGCGGGTCCCCGTTGCCGAGGTGACACTGCCCTGACCGCTGATGAGGATGCCGTGGCGGCAGGCCCCCAGGAGCGCTCCCAGAGCGACAACGCCGATGGCTCGGGCGAGGTGCGTTGATGAGGTGGTCATGATGGTTTCCTCGTAGCGAATGGCGGAGGGGGCGCGGTGGCATAGCCATGGCGCCGGGGTGCCTCTTCTGCCTTACGCGGGTTTTGTTTGTGAGAGAGCTCACAGCAGAGCCACCTTGGGGGCGCGGGAGGGGTGCTATCGATGCCCCGCCACCCGTTTCGGGGTATTCTTTTGCCATGGCAGCACCCGGAGACAAGTCGCGTGACGTGACAACTCTGCTCCGTGCCTGGTCCTCCGGGGACCAGGCGGCGGAACACGAACTATTGCCTCTTATTTATGAAGAGCTGCGGCGCATTGCACGCACGGGACTCAACGGCGACGCGGGCTCCATCACGATCCAGGCCACGGATCTGGTGAGCGAGGCCTACCTGCGCCTGTCCCAACAGCGTGAAACCAACTGGCAGGATCGCCAGCATTTCTTCGCCGTCACCGCCACGGTGGTGCGTCGCATCCTCCTCGACGCCGCACGGCGACGCCTGGCGGACAAGCGTGATCGTCGCCGGGAAGTGATGTCCCTGGACGCCGACCCCGATGCGCCGATTCCAGCGCGGGCCATGCCCCCCGCGCGAGCCGCCGAACTCATCGACCTGGACAGCGCGCTGGACGACCTGTCGGCGGTCTATCCGCGTCAGGCTCGCCTGGTGGAGCTGCGCTACTTCTCCGGACTCTCCGTGGACGAGAGCGCAGCCTACCTGTCCGTTTCACCGGCGACGGTGAAGCGGGATTGGGTGATGGCCAAGGCCTGGCTGCTGCGACGCCTGTCGGAATCGGGTGGCGCGCCCATTGGACCCTGATCGCCTCGCGCAACTCTTCGACGAGGCGGTGGCGCTGCCCAACACGGCCCAGCGCGAGGCGGTGCTGGCGCGCCTGGACGAGGAAGATCCGGCCATGGCAGCGGAGCTGCGCTCCCTGCTTGCGGCGCACGATGCCAGCGGCGATTTCCTTGAGGACTCGGCGCTCAACGAGGCGGCGGCGCTGGTTCCGGACCTCCTCGGTTCATCCCTGGTGGGGTCGTCCATCGGCCCCTGGCGCATCGATGCCCTGATCCAGAGCGGCGGCATGGGCAGCGTCTTCGAGGCCACGCGCCTGGGTGAGGATTTTGCCCAGCGTGCCGCACTGAAGCTGGTGCGGGTGGGATTTGAGTCGCCGGACCTGATTGCCCGCTTCGCCCGGGAACGCCAGCTGCTGGCGCGCGTGGATCATCCCAACATCGCCCGCCTGCTCGATGGCGGAACCACGGAGGATGGCCTGCCCTGGCTGGCGATGGACTACGTGGATGGTCTGCCCATCGACGCCTATGCGGATCACCGTCGCCTGACCCTCGTGCAGCGCCTGGCCCTGTTTGATCAGGTGGCGGACGCGATCGCCTCCCTGCACCAGATGTTGATCACGCACCGGGACATCAAGATGTCCAATGTGCTGGTGGACAAGCAGGGACGGGCCAAGGTGCTGGACTTCGGCATCGCCAGTCTGCTGGATGAAGCCGCCTCGCCGGAGGCGACGGTGGAGCGGCGCATCAGCTTTGGCAGCGCGGCACCCGAGCAGTTGCGCGGGGGGAGCATCAGCACTGCGACGGATGTGTACGGCCTGGGTGTATTGCTGTACACGCTGCTTGCGGGGGTGCCGCCGTACCGCATCACCGCGGACTTGTCTGCGACAGAGGTCGAGGCGCTTATCTGCGACGTGGAGCCCCTGCCGGCGAGCACGGCGCTGCTCGACGCCGCACCCGCGGCCGAGATCGCTGCTGCGCGGCGAAGCTCTGCGGCGCGCCTCGCCCAGGCACTGCGCGGTGACCTGGACACGATCCTCGCCAAGGCCCTGCACAAGGATCCGGTGCGTCGCTACGGCTCCGTGGCGGAGCTGCGCGCCGATCTGCAGCGCTACCAGCAGCGCCGGCCCATCATTGCCCGTGGCGATTCCAGGGCCTACCGCGTAAACCGTTTCATCCGCCGGCACTGGAAGGGCTTGCTTGCGACCGGCGGAGTCATATCGTCCCTGGCCGTGGGGATGGGGGTGGCGCTGTGGCAGGCCGATGAGGCGCGCCAGCAGCGGGACCGGGCCCAGGCCATGAACAGCTTCATGCAGGAGGTGCTTGCCGAGGCGGACCCCTACGCCTCGGATCAGGATCGCACGGTACGGGAAGTGCTCACGGACGCGAGCGCGCTGCTGGACGAGCGCTTTGCCTCCCAGCCCATGCTGGAGGCGTCCCTGCGCCAGAGCGTCGGCGGAGTGCAGCTTTCGCTGCTGGACCTCGAAGGCGGGGAGCGCAACCTGCGGCGTGCGCAGGCATTGCTGGAGGAGACCGTCGCGGCGGATGCCGAAATCCTGCTGCGCACGCGGGCTCACCTGGCGTGGCTCGAATACGAGCGGGAGGAGTACGAACGCTCCCGCGCAGCGTACCTGGACATCATCGCCGATCTCACTCCTGCCCACGACGCGGAGTTCCGGGCCCTGATCCACAACGATATCGGTGTGGTGCTGATAGGCATGGGGCGTTGGCAGGAGGCCATTGACCACCAGGAAGCTGCGATGCGCCTCAGCCCCGAATCGCCCGATCGCACGGCCACCCTGATCAACCTTGGCCATGGCTACGATGGTCTGGGGGAGCTGGAGCAGGCCAAGCGCTATTACCTGGAGGCGATCGAGCGTCTGCGGGCGCTGGGAGAGCGGGGCGTGATTGCGGACCTCGCCCATGCGCTGAACAACTACGGCAACGTACTGGCCCAGCAGGACCGGGACGATGAGGCCTTGCCCCTCTATCTGGATTCGCTGGCGGTGCGGCGCCAGGCATTTGGCCCGGACTCGGATTCCATGGCCTCCCAGCACCTGAACATCGGGCGCCTGCTCCTCAAGATGAACAGGCCAGAAGAGGCGGTGCCACATCTCGCGGATGCGTTGCGCATTTTTCCCCGTTACCGTGAAGAGAGCTCGATCTACCTGCGCGTGGGTCGCATGTCCTACGCCCGGGCGGTGCTGCTCAGCAGTGATGATCCCCAGGAGCGCGGCGAGGCGATTGCGGTGCTGGAGGCCGTGGTTGCTGCCTTTGAGGAGGATGGGGACATGCGTGAATCCCGCTTCCTGGAGCAGGCCCGGGACTGGCTCAGCGATGCCCGGCGCTGAGCGTCAGCTCTGGCGGTCGTAGATCGGGGTCACCACGTCCGAGAAGGACTCCGCCATGCGTTCGCGAATGAGCTTGGCAAGGGACTGGTACAGGCGGTGCACGGGGCTGCCCTGGCGATAGACCAGCGCGTGTTCCCGAAACAGTGACGCCCCTTCGATGCGGATAACGTCGAGTTCTTCGGGTCGGTGTATTTCCGAGCGAATGTACAGGGCCGGCAGGAACGCCAGCCCCATGCCCATCGCGTAGCACGAAAGGGTGATCCAGACCGCATTGCCAAAGCTGCGCGAGGTCACCACCTCGCCCATGGCCATCAGCACCGACGAGAAGGGCGGGA
>CAXBBA010000111.1:0-6589 GCA_963973805.1 uncultured Halieaceae bacterium
TTGGGCCTGCTTTCTCCCGGCGGCGTCCACAGCCACGAACGGCAGATTTTCGAAGCCCTGCGCCTGGCCGCGCAGCGCGGCGCCAAGAAGATCTATCTGCACGCCTTCCTGGACGGACGCGACACGCCGCCGCGCAGCGCCGAAGCCTCTCTGGCCGCCGCCGACCAGTGTTTCGGGGAACTCGGCGTGGGTCGCACCGCGTCGGTCACGGGACGCTACTTCGCCATGGACCGGGACCAGCGCTGGGACCGGGTGGAGCCCGCCTACCGCCTGCTCACCGACGGTGAAGCCGAATATTCGGCGCCGGATGCCCTCACAGCCCTGCGCGACGCCTACGCCCGCGATGAGAACGACGAATTCGTCGCGCCGACACGCGTGGGCGACGCCGCGCCGATCGAGGACGGCGACGCGGTGCTGTTCATGAACTTCCGCGCCGACCGCGCCCGCCAGCTGACCCACGCCTTCACCGACCGGGACTTCGACGGATTTGCCCGGCACCGGCGCCCCGCCGTCAACTTTGTCACCACTACGGAATACGCGGCAGATATCGATGCCCCCTGCGCCTTCCCGCCCGAGTCCCTCGACAACGTGCTCGGCGCCTGGATCGCCGACCGGGGCATGACGCAGCTGCGCATCGCAGAAACCGAGAAATACGCCCACGTCACCTTTTTCTTCTCTGGCGGGCGCGAAGCGGAGTTCGACGGCGAGACACGCATTCTGGTGCCCTCCCCGGACGTCGCCACCTACGACCTCAAACCGGAGATGAGCGCCCCCGAAGTCACGGACAAGCTGGTGGACGCGATCCGCTCGCGGGCCTACGACCTCATCGTGTGCAACTACGCCAACGGTGACATGGTGGGCCATACGGGTGACTACGCCGCCGCCATGGCAGCGGTGGAGACCCTCGACACCTGCCTGGGCCGCATCGAAGAAGCTCTGAAGGAGGTCGATGGACAGGCGCTGGTCACCGCAGACCACGGCAACTGCGAGCAGATGCAGGACTACGAATCGGGCCAGCATCACACGCAGCACACCACGCAGCACGTACCGCTGGTCTACATGGGCTCCCGGGACCTGCGCCTGGATGCGAAGGGCGGCATCCTCGCCGATATCGCGCCAACGCTGCTCGACCTCATGGGCGTTCAACCGCCCGCGCAGATGAGCGGCCACAGCCTCATCGAATCCGCCTGAGTTCCGTGCACCGCCCTTCCCGCCGCAGACCCGCGCCGGCGTCGCGCCGGGCTCCTGTCGTCGCGCTGCTCCTCGGCGCCCTCCTCGCCCCCCTGGGGTCGGCGGACGAGGCGCAGGAGACGCGGGAGCGCATCGAGAAGCTTGAAGCCCAGATTGCCGATGTGCGCCGGGCCCAGCAGGCCCGCAATCGCGAACGCGGTACGCTGCAGAAAGAGCTGGAAACCCGGGAGCGGGAGCTGGCGGAGCTGACGCGCAAAAAGCGCGACGTGGAACAGCAACGCGCCCGCACCCGGTCGCGCATCAGCGATCTGCGCTCCCAGCAGCAGTCCCTGAATGCCTCGGTGCAGGAGCAGCAGGAAGCGGTAGCCGAAGAGCTGCGGGCCGCCTACCGCAGTGGCGGCAACGATCAGCTGCGCCTGCTGCTGGGTGACGACGACCCCCAGACCCTGGCGCGGCGCCTCACCTACTACCGCTACATCCTCAAGGCCCGCAGCGAAGTGCTGGATCGCTACGAGGCGACGCTGGCGAAGCTCGCGGGCGTCGCGACGGAGCTGGAGCAGCGCCAGGCCCAGCTCCTCGCCCAGGAACAGGATCTGGAGCAACAGCGCCAGGCGCTGGAAAGCACCCGGGCGAAGCGGCGCCAGGTGCTCGCGCGCATCGAGGCCGACCTGGCAGACGGCGAGCGCCAGCTCGCCAGCCAGCTCGAGGAACAGCAGGAGCTCGAAACCCTGCTCCAGGAGATCGAAGAAGCCCTGGCGCAACTAATCCCCGAAGAGAATGTCCAAGCCTTCAGCGAAGCCCGAGGCTCCATGGCCTGGCCCGTGGAGGGTCGCATCACGGAGCGCTTCGGCCGCCCCCGCAACCGCGGCAAGATGAAATGGCAGGGGGTACGCCTCAAGGCGGAAGCCGGCACCCCGGTGTCGGCGATTCACCACGGCCGCGTGGTCTACGCCGACTGGCTGCGCGGCTCTGGCCTGCTGCTGGTCATCGACCACGGCGAGGGCTACATGAGCCTCTACGCGCACAACGAAAGCCTGCTGCGCGATGTGGGGGAATGGGTCTCCACGGGAGCCGCCATCGCCACCGTGGGTGACAGCGGTGGCCAGAGCGAACCCGGCTTGTACTTTGAGATCCGCAAAGACGGCAAACCCACGAATCCCCAGGCCTGGTGTCGCGGCTAGGTCACGAGAGATTGCGCTACACTGAATGATCGGAATTTACACATGGCAGTAACTATGGACCGCACTGACAGCGTCGCCCTCCCCGTCCCCCGTAGCGCAACGCGACGTCGGGTGAAGACGCCCCTGCGCCGCACCCTGGCCGGCGCCCTGACCCTTCTTGGCGCCACCGCCCTCTCCGCGTCGGCACAGCACGCGGACATGGCTCCTCCCGGAGAACTGCCCCTGGATGAACTGCGCACCTTTGCCGATGTGTTCAACCAGATCCGCATCGGCTACGTCGAAGAAATCGACGACAGTGAGCTGCTGGAGTACGCGATCAAGGGCATGCTCATGGGGCTGGATCCCCACTCCGTATATCTGACCCGGGACGCCTTTGCAGACCTGCAGACCTCGACCAGCGGGGAGTTCTCGGGCCTGGGCCTCGAAGTTGGCATGGACAATGGTTACCTCAAGGTGATCGCACCGATCGACGGTTCCCCCGCCGCCGAGGCAGGAATGCTCCCCGGAGACATCATCCTCAAGCTCGACGGCACCACCATCAAGGGCAAGAACCTCAACGAAGCCGTGGAGGAAATGCGCGGCCCCGTGGGCAGTGAGATCGTCGTCACCATCGGGCGTTCCGGCGAAACCCAGCCCTTCGATCTGACCCTGGTGCGCGACACGATCCGCGTGGCCAGCGTACGTCAGCGCTGGCTCGAATCCGGCTACGGCTACCTGCGCATCTCCCAGTTCCAGAAAAACACCGGCGAGGATGTGAGCGAAGCCATCGCCAGTCTGCAGGCCGAGCAACCCATCAAGGGCCTGGTGCTGGACCTGCGCAACAACCCCGGCGGCGTGCTCGGGGCCAGCGTGGATGTGGCCGGCCTGTTCATGGAAGGCGGCACCGTGGTGTACACCGAAGGCCGCGTGGACAACTCGGCGCGCAGCTACGACGCCACGGAACAGGACATGACGGACGGCGCTCCGCTGGTCGTGCTGATCAACCGCGGTTCCGCCAGCGCCTCGGAGATCGTCGCCGGCGCCCTGCAGGATCATTCCCGGGCGGTGATCATGGGCACGGAGAGCTTCGGCAAGGGATCGGTACAGACCGTGCTGCCGATCTCGGAAGACCGCGCCGTCAAGCTCACCACTGCCCTTTACTTCACCCCGAACGGACGCTCGATCCAGGCCGAGGGCATCGTCCCCGACGTGATCGTGGACCGGGCGAAGGTCGAGGCCTTCGACGAGTCTCGCCGCATCAGCGAGCGGGACCTTGCCGGGCACCTCGACAACGCCGGCAACAACGTCAGCGGTGACGCCCAGGCCAGCCGCGGCCTGATCAGCCAGGACAATCAGCTCTACGAGGCCCTGACCCTGCTCAAGGGCCTGAACATCCTCAAACCCCGGGCCCCGAGCGCGCCTGCGGTGGAACAGCAGACCGCCGCGGTCGAAGAGGTCGCAGCGCCCGGGCGCTGACGGCCCGCCCGTCGCCGGGAATTCCCTGTGAAACGGATCGGCGCCATCGTCCTGGCCGTACTCGCGCTTGTACTGGCTGGCGCCTGGGCAACGCGCCCCACCCCCCTGCAGGCCCCGGACATCCCCCTCACACTGGCCGCCGATCCTGACACCCATCTCCAGCTCGGCGAAGCCCGGGCCCGGGAGCGCTACGGCCTGGTCGACGGCAGCGAAAAGCGCATCACCTGGGCGGGCGCGGTCGGCGCTCGAAGCGAGTACGCCGTGGTCTACCTCCACGGTTTCTCGGCGACGCGCCAGGAGATCGCCCCGGTGCCCGCGAATGTGGCGGAGTTACTGGGGGCCAACCTGTTCGAAACCCGCCTGGCCGGCCACGGTCGCCTGCGGGAACGACTGGAGAATGTCGCAGCGGAAGACTGGCTGGACGATGGGGTGGAAGCCCTGGCCGTGGGCCGCCAGCTCGGTGATCGGCTGATCGTCATCGGTGTCTCCACCGGAGCAACGCTGGCCCTGACCCTGGCGGAACATCCGGATTTTCGCGCCGTGGACACCCTGGTGCTGATGTCACCCAATTGGGCGCCCGCAGCGGGGGGCGCGGGTATGGCCACGGGGCCCTTCGGGCCGCAGCTGATGCGCCTGTTTGCCGGCGCCGAACACCGCTGGACCGCCGCCAATGAACTGCAGGAGAAATACTGGACCACTCGCTACCCCACCGAGGCCATCATCGAAATGATGCGCCTGGTGGATCTGGCAAACGCCACCACGGAGCACGCCACCGCACCCCGGGCACTGCTGATCTACTCGCCCCAGGATGATGTGGTGTCGGTGCAGAAACTGCAGGAAGGGTTCGAACGCCTGCCGGCGCGACGCAAGGGGGTAGTGACGATGGATAAACCCCGCAGCCTGAGCCCCCATGTATTCACCGGGGATGTTCTCGGGCCCGAAGAGGTGGCTCCAACGGTGGAGGCGATCGTGGGATTCCTGCGGGAAACCGGGGCGCCGTAGGCACCCCTTGGCCCCGGAGGCTTCAGCCCACCGGGGCGTTCTCAGTTAAGGGGGATGGGGCGTCCGCAGCACTGGCTGCGGACGCCGGGAGACAACGCCCTACTGGCGGGGCGGTGCCTGCAGCTGCTTGAGTACCGAATCGATGCTGAGGGACCCGCCCGCGGTCGGCGGGAAATCCTTGAAGGTGCTCAGGAAGTCCTGAACCACCGCCTGCGCCGGCACGAAGGTCCACATCTGATCGGCGTAGAACTGGCGAACGTACATGGCCGAGTCCGGGCTGACTTCGTAGGGGTCCATGCGCAGGTTGATGATCAACGGCCAGCTGGGCGTCTTGCGATAGGCTTCGTTGATCGCGCCTTCCATGATGGTCCAGTGAATCTTCCAGTCGTTGTAGCGCAGCGCGTTCAGGTTGCCGCCCGCATCGAAGTAGAAAATCTCCTTGCGCGCACCGGGGCCCTCGCCGGCCAGCAGCTCGGTCTGGTCATAGCCATCGAGATGAGCCTTGAAGCGCTTGCCTGCGGCGCGGTGACCTTTCAGCAGCTTCTGTTTCACATCCGGCTCACCCGCGGCGGCCAGCAGCGTGGGCATCCAGTCTTCGTGGGAGAAAATGTCGTTGATGACCGTGCCGGGCTCCACCGTGCCGGGCCAGCGGACCATCTGGGGAACGCGGAATCCGCCTTCCCAGGTGGTGCCCTTCTCGCCCCGGAACGGCGTGGTGCCGCCGTCGGGCCAGGTGAACTTCTCGGCGCCGTTGTCGGTGCTGAACACGACGATGGTGTTGTCCAGAATGCCCAGCTCCTCGAGCTTGTCGAGGAGCACGCCCACATCGTCATCCAGCTGCATCATGCCGTCGGCGTACAGGCCGTAACCGGATTTGCCCTTGTACTCGTCCGGAAGGTGGGTCCACACATGCATGCGCGTGGAGTTGTGCCAGACGAAGAACGGCTTGCCCTCGGCGTGGGCCTTCTCGATGAAGGAGACGCTGGCGGCCAGGAACTCGTCGTCCACGGTCTCCATGCGCTTGCGCGACAGCGAGCCCGTATCTTCGATGCGGCCATCGGCGTAGCTATGCAACACGCCGCGGGGCCCAAAGCGCTGACGGAACTCGGGGTCCGTGGGGTAGAACTCGCTCTCGGGTTCTTCTTCGGCATTCAGGTGGTACAGATTGCCGAAAAACTCGTCAAAACCGTGGCGCGTGGGCAAGTGCTCATCGCGATCCCCGAGGTGGTTCTTGCCAAACTGGCCCGAGACGTAGCCATGGGGCTTGAGGAGCTCGGCGATGGTCGGGTCCTTGTCCTGAATACCCTGCTCGGCGCCGGGCATGCCGATGGTCAGCAGCCCCGTGCGAAACGGATGCTGCCCCAGAACGAAGGACGCCCTACCTGCGGTGCAGCTCTGCTGGGCATAGGCATCGGTGAAGATGGCACCCTCGTTGGCGATGCGGTCGATGTTGGGCGTCGAGCCCCCCATCAGGCCATTGTGATAGGCGCTGATATTCATCATGCCCACGTCATCACCCCAGATCACGAGGATATTGGGCTTGTCCTGTGCGTTTGCGCAGGCCGCGGCAAACGATAGTAAAAATGCGGCGGCAACCCTGGTTGCCAATCGCGCCATGACACTCATCGACACTCTCCGTTTTTCATTCCACTGACGAATTCACTGCATAGCTCGCAGAGTAGACTACGTGCTTCTTTGTGCAAGATACATGGGAAATGTTGCTGAAATTGTTGCCGCCCCCCGGGGCCACGCACGGGGCC
>CAXBBA010000112.1:0-6560 GCA_963973805.1 uncultured Halieaceae bacterium
GGCGACGTGCAGGACATCGCCGACCTGCCCTCGATCAAGGTGGAGCGCCTGCAGCACTACTTCTCCACCTACAAGCTCCAGCCCGGCAAAGACCTCGACATCAAGGTCGACCACGTCTATGGGCGCGAAGAGGCTCTCAAGGTCATCGCTGCCGCGGAACAGGACTACTGGAACCACTACGGCGACCTGCACGACGAAGCCAAGAAGTAAGCACCACAGCAGCCGGGGCGCCCCAGCCCCGGCTCCTCCTCAGCGGCCTCCCCGGCCCTGGTGGCCACGGTAGTTCCGCGCCGTCTCCGGTGCCGCCGCGACGCGCCTCACGAAACGCTCGAGAATACGATCCAGATCCGGCTCCAGCGCCTCACGCAGTACCAGCCCCCCATCCCCCGCGCAACTATCCCAGGCGCGGCGCAGCAGCGCTGCCGTCAACTGCGCTTCGAGGTCGCAGGCCAGTGGCGCGTAGCTCAGGTGCCAGCGCTCCACCGCCACCCCGCCCCGGTCCACATCGTAGGGCCGGTAAAAGCCAAAGCTGCGACCCGAGGCAATCCGCTCATCCAGCCAGTCGTGGAGTGCCCCGAAGATACCGCCCGGGGCGACTTCCGAGGGTGTCAGCTGCAAGCGGTAGTTCTCGGGCATCGCGGCGCGGTCGTACACATCGAGGTCCGTGCCCCAGTGATGGCGACTGGCACCGGGCAGCGCCGAGAAGCGCAGAATGCAGTCCAGCTGCTGCGGCGCAGCCAGGGATTCCATGGACACCAGACAGTCCTGATCATCGCGCACGGGGAGCTCGCCGCAGGCCTTGCGATTCCATATCCGCAGCTGACGGTCAAACCCGCGAAAGGCGCTGGCCACCGCCAGATCAAAGCCCTCCTCCTGTGCCGCCGCTGCAAGGCAGCCGAACGCGACCGCCACCTCGGGGCGCAATCTGGCCGGGCCGTCGGGCACCAGACCGTCCTCGGTCAGGCCCAGCAGGCGCTTCTGGTCCGGAGTGAAAGGCTCCGGGGCTTGCTCTGAACGAGTCACCGGTGGCCTACTGCCACCCTGCGACAGACAGTGGGAACACGGTACAAATGACAGACAGCACGGCGACGGACACCTCCGGGGAACTGGCGGAAAACTCTAGCAGAAGTGTAACCATAGAGGGACGGCCACTGATTCTGGCGCGCCACGGCGGCGAGCGCTTCCTGTACGCCAATCTCTGCCCCCACGCCGCCGAGACCCTCGACCCCCTCGGTGGTAACCTCAGCAACGAGGCCGGTGACCTGCTGCGCTGCCAGCGCCATGGGGCGGAGTTTCTGACCCGCACCGGGGAGTGCGTGGCAGGCCCCTGTATGGGGGAGTACCTGCAGGCCGTGGCCTTCACCGCCGTTGGCGACGATATCTACCTGGATTGACCTGAATGCGGCGCAAAAAAGAAGGCGTTTTTTGTGCTGGCACGGAGCAGACAATTCCGGTATCTTCTCGGCGCCTCAAAATTGGCTCGATGCACCTTTGCATCCGCAAATGAGTCCTGACAGCCAGCGTACAAAGTTGGAAACGCACCATGCCGACGAAAGCTGCAACGAACAAACCCGCCGCGAAGAAGAAGGCCCCGGCCAAGGCCGCCGCCAAAAAGACCGCTAAGGCCGCTAAGGCCGCTAAGGCCGCTTCTGGCGAGTTCAAGAACTTTGAGCCGTACAAGCCCAGGCGCGGCGAAGAGTACATGAATGAAACCCAGCGGGAGCACTTCCGCAACATCCTGCTGCGCTGGAAAGCGGAGCTGATGGAAGAAGTGGATCGCACCGTCACGCACATGAAGGACGAAGCGGCGAACTTCCCCGACCCGGCGGATCGCGCCACCCAGGAAGAAGAATTCAGCCTGGAACTGCGTACCCGGGACCGCGAGCGCAAGCTGATCAAGAAGATCGATTCGACGATCGAGCGCATTGATCAGGACGACTATGGTTTCTGCGACGCCTGCGGCGTCGAAATCGGCATCAAGCGCCTCGAAGCCCGTCCCACGGCGTCCCTGTGCATCGACTGCAAGACCCTGGACGAAATCAAAGAGAAGCAGGAACTGGGCTGATCCCGCGGCCCCTGCCCCCTCGCGTTCCATGAACACGGCTCCGGTTTACCGGGGCCGCTTTGCCCCCTCCCCCACCGGCCCGCTGCATCTGGGCTCCCTGATCGCCGCCGTGGCGAGCTACCTCGACGCCCGCCACCACCGCGGACAGTGGCTCCTGCGCATCGAAGACCTGGACCCGCCCCGCGAAGTGGCCGGCGCCAGCGAGCGGATCTGCCACAGCCTCGCGGCCCACGGCCTGCACTGGGATGGCGCCGTGACCCACCAGTCCCGGCGCAGCGACTCCTACGACGCCGCGCTGGCGCAGCTGGAAACCCGGGGCCTCCTCTTTGACTGCTGCTGTACCCGCGCCACCCTGGGTCCCGGGGGCTGTTGCGGTCGGCGCTGCCAACCCCGCCCCGGCGACCCCGTGGCGCAGCGGGGAAGCATCCCCTGCGAGCGGAGTTTTCAGGACCTGATACTGGGCGAGCAGGTCCTGGAGGATCTCCCCGACGACCTGGTGCTGCGGCGCAAGGATGGCCTGTACGCCTACGCCCTGGCGGTGGTCGTGGACGACGCCCTGCAGGGCGTCACGCACGTAATCCGGGGCGCGGACCTGCTCGGCCAGACTCCACCGCAGATTGCGCTGCATCGCTGCCTTGGCTACACCCCCCCGGCCTACGGCCACGTACCGGTGCTGCACAACGCCGAAGGGCAAAAGCTCAGCAAACAGACCGGCGCCGAGGCCCTGGACGACGATCGGCCCGTCGAGAACCTGCTCCGGGTGCTGCACATGCTCGGGCAGGAGCTGCCGTCCAGCCGCGACAGCACCGGGTCCCTGCTGGCAGCCGCGACGGCGCTGTGGGATCGTGGGCGCATCCCCGAAACCATCGTCGGAACTGCAAGCCCATGAGTTTTGTCGTCGCCATCCTCGTCGCCCTGGTGCTGACTCTGTCGGCGATCCTGTTCATTGTGATCGCCCGCGTCCGCGGCCTGCGGGGTATCCAGCGGGCCACGCTCGACGAGCTTCCCACGGGTCTGTGCATCGTCGAGCAGCAGCGCGTCGTGCAGTGGAACGACAAGCTTCACCAGATCAGCGGCATCCCCGCCGCTGACGCCGTGGGCCGGAAGCTCTCGGCGCTGCCCGAGCCCTGGCCCCGGGCCTTCAGCGATGCGCTTTCGCTGCGCCACGGGGATGTGGTCAAGTTCTGCCTGGGCGAAGACAGCCACGGCAACGCGCAGTGGGTGGTGCTGCACAGTGGCCCCGTACCCAACCCGACGCTCCGCCGCTTCGTGCTCGTCGAAGACATTTCGGAGTTCCAGCGCCTGCAGGATGAGCTGCTGCACAATGAGCGCCTGGCGAGCGTCGGCCGCCTCGCCGCCGGCGTCGCCCACGAGATCGGCAACCCCGTCACCGGTATCGCCTGCGTCGCGCAGAACATGATGGATGGCGCCGATGCGAGTGAGCTGGAACAGGGCACCGTCGAGATCCTCAAGCAGACGGAGCGCATCAATCGCACGGTGGCGGCGCTGATGCAGCTGTCCCACCCAGGCAGTAGCAGCGACACGCCCCAGTGCATACCCTGCAATCTGGCGGACTGCGTGGACGAGGCGATCCACCTGCTCTCGCTGAAGACCCAGCGCGACGATGCCTCCTTCGAGAACCTCTGCGACCGCGAGGTACTCGTCAACGCGGATGCCCAACTGCTGCTGCAAATCACCCTCAACCTGCTGGACAACGCCCGCAGCGCCGCGTCCGACGAGGGCGATGTCAAGGTAACGTCCGTAACCGATGGCCGCGGTGTGCGGGCCAAGGTCACATTGCCGCGAGCGAGCTACACCGCCGACTTCACCGGCGAAGCCTGAAGCGACCGCACGCCAGTGCTACACTGAGGGGCCATTGGCTTCACAGACAGGGGCATTCATGCACAAAATCCTGATCGTAGAAGACGAATCAGTAATCCGCGTCGCCCTGCGGCGACTGCTGGAGCGCAACGGCTATCAACTCGATGAAGCGAGTTCGGTCGATGATGCGCAAAGCAAGTACAACCTCGCGGACTACGATCTGATCATTAGCGATCTGCGCCTGCCCGGCGCTCCAGGCACGGATCTGATCTCGAAGGCCGGTCGCGTTCCCGTGCTGATCATGACGAGCTACGCGAGCCTGCGCTCCGCCGTGGATTCCATGCGCATGGGCGCGGTGGACTACATTGCCAAGCCCTTTGACCACGCCGACATGCTCACCGCGGTGCAACGGGTCATCGACCGCCACCCGCGCAGAAAGGACGAACCGCCGCGCCCCGCCGAGGTCGACCACAGCGAGCCCGCGAAGGGGCCGAAGATCCTCGGCGAGTGCGAAGCCATGCAGGCCCTGGCGCGCCACATCGGCAAGTTTGCGCCCACGGACTCCACGGTACTGGTGCTCGGAGAGACCGGCACCGGCAAGGAGCTGGTGGCCCGCAGCATTCACTCCCGCAGCACTCGCGCGGAGAACACGCTGATCTCTGTAAACTGCGCGGCGATTCCCGACACGCTGATCGAATCGGAGCTGTTTGGCTACGAAAAAGGCGCGTTCACCGGCGCCAACACCAACCGCATGGGACTCATCGAGGCGGCGGATGGCGGCACCCTGTTCCTGGATGAAATCGGCGAACTCCCCATGGAAGCCCAGGCCCGCCTGCTGCGATTTATCCAGGAGGGCGAAATACGCCGCATCGGCTCCGTCCAGTCGCGCAAGGTGGACGTGCGCTTGATCTGCGCCACGCACCGCGACCTCCAGAGTCTCGCCGCCGAAGGCAGCTTCCGTCAGGATCTCTTCTATCGCATCAACGTACTGCGCCTGAACCTGCCGCCCCTGCGGGAGCGGGGCAAGGACATTCTCTACCTCGCCGAACGCCTGCTGGCGCAGCAGTGCGAACGCCTCAAGCGGGGCAGAATGACCCTCTCACCCCGGGCGATCCAGGCGATCACCACCTACCAGTGGCCCGGGAACGTGCGCGAAATGGAGCACGCCATCGAGCGCGCGGTGATCCTGACGGACGGCAGCGAAATAGACAACGAAGCGCTGGGCATTGATCTCGAACTGGTCAACATCAATCGCCTGCGGGCGGACCGCCCCCAGAGCACGCGCCGGTCCACCCTGCCCCATGCCAACGATCCCATGGAAGATCTCTCGCTGGAGGATTACTTCCAGCGCTTTGTCATCGAGCATCAGGATTCCATGAGCGAGACCGAGCTGGCGCAGAAACTGGGCATCAGTCGCAAGTGCCTGTGGGAACGGCGTCAGCGCTTCAGCATCCCCCGCAAGAAAGGCACGGGGAACAAGCAGCGCAAAGCCGCCAGCTAGGCGTTACCCCCGCCCCCGGCATTGGGGGTAACGGGGAACATCGGTAACAGTAATCGCCGGAAAAGCTCAGCTTTGCAAAATCCGAAAACCAATAACCTGTTGTTTTAATTGAAATATTTATTTCTGGCACACGAGATGCTTTGTTTATAGTGCTCGACAATAACAATAACAGCGCGCCGCAATAATAATAAAAGGCTAAGTGAACCTGGATGGGGAAGTCAGACTTCCCCATTGTTCATTTCGGCCCGACAAAGAACAATAACAATGCGCCCCCAGGTACTTTGAACGTCGTCCGCCGGTTCGCCGGCGTGACGCGGTCTTTCTATTGGCTCCCATGAACTCAACGCGGTCTCTTCGAGAGCACTCCCCACACAAATCCCATCCGAACGCTTGCCGCGCCCGGAAGAACCGGGGATCCCGTCGCCTGTGCTACCATTGAGCGTTTTAAACTACGGGCTCGTCGCGGGGATCAGCCCCCGTCGCCGCAGCACCGTCGCTAAGTGAAGACCAGCCATTGAACATCGTCCCGAGAGACCAGCACTGCGTCTCACGCAAAGACATCAGCCGTAACGCCCTGAAGGTCATGGCGCGCCTTCACGAGCATGAACACCAGGCCTACCTGGTGGGCGGCGCGGTTCGCGACCTGCTGCTCGGCGGACACCCCAAGGATTTCGATGTGGCGACGGATGCCACACCGGAACAGGTCCATGCCCTGTTCCGCAATTCCCGCATCATCGGACGCCGTTTTCGCATTGTGCACGTGCGCTTCGGGCGCGAGGTGATTGAAGTCACCACGTTCCGCGGCCATCACGGCGACGACGAAGCACCGCAGCGGGACGCGGCGGCCAAGCGCTCCTCCCGCGGCCTCCTGCTGCGCGACAACGTCTACGGCACCCTGGAAGAAGACGCGGTGCGGCGAGACCTCACGGTGAACGCCCTCTACTACGACAGCGGCGGCTTCGAGATCTTCGATCAGGTCGGCGGCCTCGACGACCTCTCGGGCGGCTACGCCCACAACGTGCCCGCGGGCGTCGACTTCCATCAGGGCTCCATCGCCGATCCGGTGCTCGTGTCGCGCCTGTTCGAGCAGTACCGGTTCGACTACGTGTATCACCTCGCGGCCTACGCCGCCGAGGGCCTGAGCCCATTCATCCGCCGGTTCAACTACACCAA
>CAXBBA010000113.1:0-6531 GCA_963973805.1 uncultured Halieaceae bacterium
CCGCGGGCGTGTTCAACATGGTCAACGGTGACGGCCCCGCGGTCGGCGCAGCCCTGTCCAGACATCCCGATGTCGACATGATGTCCTTCACCGGCTCCACCCGCGCCGGGACCCAGGTGGCCATGAATGCCGCTCCCACCGTCAAGCGCGTCGCCCAGGAGCTGGGAGGCAAATCACCCAACATCATTCTCGATGATGCGAATCTCGAGAAGGCCGTCACTGGCGGGGTGCTGCACATGATGAACAACACGGGGCAGTCCTGTAACGCGCCTTCGCGCATGTTCGTCCCCCGTGCGCGCCTGGCCGAGGCGGAAGAAATCGCCGCTCGAGTCGCCGCATCCGTGGTGGTGGGGGACCCTGCCAGCCCCGATACCAGGATGGGCCCCGTGGTCTCGGAAACCCAGTTCAACAAGATTCAGGGCCTGATTCAGGCGGGTATCGATGAGGGAGCCAGGTTGGTTGCGGGGGGCACGGGCCTGCCCGAGGGAATCAGCGCCGGTTACTTCGTGCGTCCCACGGTGTTCTCCGGGGTCACGAACGACATGACCATCGCCCGCGAGGAAATCTTCGGACCGGTGCTGGCGATGATTCCCTATGATTCTGAGGAAGAAGCCATCGCCATGGCCAATGACACGCCCTACGGCCTGGCGGGCTATGTGCAGAGCGAGGACATCGAACACGCGCGGCGCGTCGCCCGGCGTATTCGTGCCGGCAACGTCCACCTCAATGGCGCTTCCGGCGGCTTCGACGTGCCCTTCGGTGGCTACAAGCAGTCGGGGAACGGCCGCGAATGGGGCGCCCACGGCTTCACGGATTACCTGGAAATCAAGGCCGTGGAGGGCTTCGGTAGCTGATGGCGGATTTCATCCTCGCGATCGACCAGGGCACGACGGGTTCCACCGTCGCCCTGGTGGATGCCCAGGGGCAGCTCTGCGCCAGCGTCAATGTGGAGTTCCCGCAGCATTTTCCCCAGCCGGGCTGGGTGGAGCACGATCCGGACGATATCTGGACCTCGGTGCAGAAGGCCCTGGGGCGTCTGCTGCGGCGCAAGATCTGCAAGGTTACGGACATCGCGGCCATCGGTATCACCAACCAGCGCGAGACCACGGTGCTCT
Source organism: uncultured Halieaceae bacterium (assembly GCA_963973805.1). Classification (GTDB taxonomy): domain Bacteria; phylum Pseudomonadota; class Gammaproteobacteria; order Pseudomonadales; family Halieaceae; genus Congregibacter. Next base: position 1,116 of record CAXBBA010000113.1, read on the forward strand.
GGGATCGCCGCACGGGCGAGGCGCTGCACAATGCCATCGTCTGGCAGTGCCGGCGCACCGCGGATTTCACCGATGCGCTGCGCGAGGCGGGGCAGGAGCGGATGGTGCGCAAGCGCGCAGGTCTGGTGCTGGACCCCTATTTCAGTGCCAGCAAGTTTCGCTGGCTGCTGCAGCATGTGCCTGCGGCGCGGCGGGCCCTGAAAGCCGGAGCCCTGGCCGGAGGCACCATCGACAGCTATCTGCTGTGGAAGCTTACGGACGGCGCCGTGCACGCGACGGACGTCAGCAACGCCGCGCGCACGTCGCTCATGAATCTGGGGACCTGCCGCTGGGATGACAGCCTGCTCAAGCTGTTTGAGGTCCCGGGAGAGATCCTCCCGCAGATCCGGCCCAGCAGCGCGGTGCTGGGGCACACGAAGGGTGTTCGTGGGCTTCCCGACGGCATTCCCATTGCCGGTATGGCCGGGGACCAGCAGGCAGCGCTCTTCGGACAGGCCTGTTTCTCGCCCGGGGATGCCAAGTGCACCTTTGGCACCGGCTCCTTTATCGTGATGAACACGGGGGGAGAGCAGGTGTCCTCCCGGTCCGGGCTGCTCACCACCGTCGCCTGGCAGCTCGAGGGACAGGACCCGGTGTACGCCCTGGAGGGCGGCGCCTTCGTCTGCGGCGCGGCGGTGCAGTGGCTGCGCGATGGTCTGCAGCTGATTCGCCGGGCTCCCGACATCGAGGCGCTCGCGGCGAGCGTTGCGGACCACGGGGACGTGGAGTTTGTACCTGCGCTTACGGGCCTCGGCGCCCCGCACTGGGCCGCCGATGCCCGGGGTATTATCACGGGCCTCACCCGGGGCAGTACCCGGGGCCATATCGCCCGGGCGACGCTGGATGCCATGGCCCTGCAGAACGTGGATATCCTCCAGTGCATGGAAGCGGATCTGGGCAAGCGCATGAAACCCCTGCGCGTGGATGGCGGCGCCGCGGCGAACAATCTGCTCATGCAGAGTCAGGCGGATTACCTGGGGCGTCGCATTGTGCGCCCCCGCATTATCGAGACCACCGTCGCCGGCGCCAGTTACCTGGCGGGGCTGGGTGTCGGACTGTGGAAGGGCACCGCCGACATCAAGCGCCTCTGGCAACCGGAGCAGGAATTTGCCGTCGCCCTCAGCGCGGCGAAACGACGCAAACGCAAGCAGAGCTGGGACCGGGCGGTGAAGCAGGCCCTGAGCTGAGCACGAGGAGCGTGGCTCCCCGCTGTGGGATGCAGGAAACCTTCGAAGGAGTAGAACGTGAGCAACGAATTCAACCAGCCGCTCTCGGGTAACGAGATGCCCCGTTTCGGGGGGATCGCCAGCCTCTTTCGCCTGCCGGTGCAGGCCACGGCGGAAAACCTGGATGTGGCGCTGGTCGGCGTGCCCCTGGATTGTGGTACCAGCAACCGCGCCGGCTCCCGCTACGGACCCCGGCAGATTCGTGCGGAGTCCGTGCTCGTGCGCCCCTATGCCATGGCCACGGGCGCGGCGCCCTTCGATTCTTTTCAGGTTGCCGATACGGGGGATGTGGCGCTCAACGCTTACAACCTCGAGAAGTCCATTGCCCTGATCGAAGCGCACTTCGACGGTCTCCTCGCTACCGGTGCAAAGACCATCGCCATGGGTGGGGATCACACCATTGCCCTGCCGATTCTGCGGGCCCAGGCGCGGCGCCACGGTCCGCTGGCCGTGGTACACGTGGACGCCCATGCCGACATGAACGATCACATGTTCGGCGAATCCATCACCCACGGGACCATCTTTCGCCGTGCCATCGAAGAAGGGCTCATTGATCCCACGGCGATGGTGCAGATCGGCCTGCGGGCTACGGGCTACGCCGCGGAAGACTTCGACTGGGCACGCGAGCGCGGTGTACGTGTGGTCGCCGCCGAAGACTGCTGGTATCGCTCCCTGGAGCCGCTCATGGCGGAAGTGCGGGAGCAGATCGGCCGCGAGCGTCCCGTGTACCTGAGCTTCGATATCGATGGCCTCGACCCTTCCGTGGCCCCCGGTACGGGTACGCCGGAGCCCGCGGGTCTCATGGCTTCCCAGGGGAACGAGATCATCCGCGGGCTGTTCGGCCTGAACCTGATTGCTGCGGATCTGGTCGAAGTCTCACCACCCTACGACACCACGGGCAACACGGCGCTACTGGCGGCAAACCTGCTTTTCGAGATGCTCTGCAGCCTGCCGGGTTGCAAGCGCCGCTAGCGGGAGCGCGCCGGACACCCGTTGGCGGGCGCGCCGGGGCTAGGCTTCCAGTGGCAAGGGCGCGTCCTGTTTGATGGTGCGCAGGCTGAAGCTGGACTCGATGTCCTGCACCCCCGGGAAGCGCAGAATCCCCTCCATGGCGATTGCTGAGAAGTGGTCCATGCTGGTGGCGACGACCTTCAGCAGGTAGTCGTAGGCACCGCTCATGGCGTGACACTCCACGATGTGAGGTTCCTCGCCTACGCACTCGAGAAAGGCGCGGGTCTTGCCGTCGTCGTGCTTGGCCAGTTGCACCTGCACAAACGCCGTGACCTGCAGCCCGATGCGGCGCTGGTCCAGTTGCGCGCGATACCCCCGGATGACGCCCTGGTCCTCGAGTCCGCGAACGCGGCGCAGGCAGGGGGATTCGGAAAGACCGATGATCTCCGCCAGTTCCGTATTGGAGATGCGTCCCCGCTGCTGCAGGGTACGCAGGATGTCGATTTCTGAACGCGCGAATTCGGACATATATCACCAAAATATAGCAAGTATGTTCTTATATCTTGCTGCAAGCCTGCCATTTCGGCAACAAAAAGCAAGGTTCCCTCGCGCTGAACGACCTATCATGGTGATCTCAGTTTGATCATCCATACAGGAGACAGGGCAGTGGCAGATCTTTTCGACAATCCCATGGGACTGGACGGCTTTGAATTTGTGGAGTTCGCGGCGCCAGAGCGAGGTGTGCTCGAGCCCACCTTCGAGATGATGGGCTTCACCCATGTCGCCACGCACAAGACCAAGGCCGTGGACCTGTGGCGCCAGGGTGACATCAACTTCATCATCAACTATGAGCCTGGTTCGCCGGCCTACTACTACGCCGAAGAGCATGGCCCCGGCGCCTGCGGCATGGCATTCCGTGTGCGAGATGCGGCGCGGGCCTACAAACTGGCACTGGAAAATGGTGCCCAGCCCATCGATATTCCCTGCGGCCCCATGGAACTCAAGCTGCCGGCGATTCGTGGCATCGGCGGGGCGATTCTCTATCTCATCGATCGCTACGACGAGGGCTCATCGATCTACGATATCGACTTTGTCTACCGTGACGGCGTCGAGCGGCGCCCCGAGGGTTGCGGATTCAAGGTGATCGATCACCTCACGCACAATGTGTACCGGGGTCGCATGGACTACTGGGCCGGTTACTACGAGCGCCTGTTCAATTTTCGTGAGATACGCTACTTCGACATCAAGGGCGAGTACACGGGCCTGAAGTCCCGGGCGATGACCGCCCCGGATGGCAAGATCCGCATCCCCCTGAACGAAGAGGGGGGCTCCGGCGGACAGATAGAGGAATATCTGCTGCAGTACAACGGCGAGGGCATCCAGCACATCGCCTTCGCCTGCGATGACCTCCTCGCTTGTTGGGACCGTCTCAAGGAGCGGGGACTGCCGTTTATGACGGCGCCCCCGGAAACCTATTACGAGATGCTGGACGAGCGTCTGCCGGGGCATGGTGAGTCCGTGGATGAACTCAAGGCCCGGGGCATCCTCCTCGATGGCAGCACCGACGGAGAGCTGCGCCTGCTGCTGCAGATTTTCTCGGAAACGCTCATCGGTCCGATCTTCTTCGAGTTCATTCAGCGCAAGGCGGATGAAGGGTTCGGCGAGGGCAATTTCCAGGCGCTGTTCGAGTCCATGGAGCGGGATCAGCTTCGTCGCGGGGCCCTCGGAGCGAGCGGCGAGGGCTGCTCCCCGATCCCGGGGCGCCACTCCCGTGTGCAGCGCAACACGGGCACTCTTAACGGGAGGGGTTTTAGCGGGCAAGATGGCGCATCAGACTGGTGCGGGAACAAGCGCGTGAAACACAACCGAGACCGCCGGGGCCTCTCCGGGCCTGACGATGACCCTGGCCCGCTGCGGCTGCCGCGGGGCGGCGTCCCCGGGGGCGCGGTGGAACTCCCGCGTCCCGCCCTGGCGCCTTGGGCGCGCCGACTCCAATGAAGCTCGCCATCGTCAGTCCCCGTGGGGCACGCCTGGCAGGGACGCTCTCAGATCGTCTCCCGGAGGGAACCTCGCTGGCGCTGTGGGACGGCCAGGGGGAGCCGGACGCGGCGGTGCTGGGCGCCGAGGTCATGCTCGGAGCGCCGGACCTCGCCGCGAGGCTTCTACCCCGCATGGCAGGTCTTCGCTGGCTCCAGTCCACCTGGGCGGGCGTCACCCCTCTGGTAACGCAGCCGCGCCGGGACTACCTCCTGACGGGCGTCAAGGGGATGTTCGGACGCAGCATGGCCGAGTACGTGCTCGCCTGGACCCTCGCAGAGAAGCGTTCGGTGCTGCGCCACAGTGCAGCGGTACGTTGGGACAACACCCCGGACGAAGGCCTGGCGGGGCTGCATCTCGGCATAGCGGGCGTGGGCAGCATCGGTGCGGAGGTCGCCCGGCGCTGTGGTGCATTCTTTGCCAGCGTACGAGGCCTGAACCGGGACGGTAGACCGGTGCCTGCGATTGACCAGTGCTACGGCGTGGCCGATCGTCTGGCCTTCGCCGACGGTCTGGATGTGCTCGTATTGCTTCTACCCGACACGGGCGCCACCCATCGCCTGGCGGACGAGGCACTGCTCGCTCGACTCGCCGCGAGTGCGGTGGTGATCAATGGGGGCCGTTCCAATGCGTTGGATCTGGACGCGGCGCTCAGTTGCCTGGCAGCCGGGCGATTGTCGAGCCTGGTGCTCGATGTGCTCCCGGAGGAGCCGCTGCCCGAAACAGATGCACTGTGGGGCACGCCGGGTGTGCGCATCACGTCGCACACGGCGGCGCCCACGACCGACGAGGCAATAGCCGAACTATTCCTCGATAGTCTCGCGCGCTACCGTCGTGGAGAAGAGCCTCCGGGGCGCATCGACTTTGACCGGGGGTATTGAGTGCGTGGAACTTCAGTGGTCGCTCAGGCGTCGCCCGCGACGCTCCCGGCGCTCCTCATGTTCTGACGCGGCGTAGAGCTCACTTTTCAAACCGATGCCCATGCGCCGGTCGCCTTCCGCATCCCTGCGCCGGTCGTCGAGGTGAACAAAAACACACTGGCAGTTTGGGCTGTCGCAACCCAGTACGGGGAGCGTAGGCGCGGCGGACTCCAGAAAGGGCGTCCTGGCGCGCTCGAGGACGCGGGCGCACGCGTTCTTTCCGGGTTTGATGGTCACCGCGGC
>CAXBBA010000114.1:0-6525 GCA_963973805.1 uncultured Halieaceae bacterium
GACGGCGGTGTACTCCCCCGGTCGCAGGGACAGGGAACGCGTCTCGAAGGCACCCAGGCGCGCTATTTTATACACCGTGACCTCGGTGAGCCCATCGGAGCGCAACGTGACCGCCAGAGGCTTCTCGGCGATGCGCAGCACCTGTTCCACGCTGGCGATCTTCTCCGCCATCCTGGGACCGATGCCATCGAGGCCGCGCGCCCGCGCCAGTGTCTCCCGGGATTCCCGCAGGATCGCATCGTCCACCAGGCGGCCCGGCTGGTCCAGAATGGCCTGGAGCTCTTTTTCCAGTGTCGCGCGGGGACGGGCGCGCGCGAGACCCTCGCGGGCAAAGCGCAGCGAGCTGTCGATGGCCAGGGCCTCCTCGAAGGTCGCGATGGCATCGCTCCAAGCTTCATCCTCCAGCTGCCCCTCGCCCCGGTTCTGCAGGCGGTTGAGCGTCGCGGAGGTGCGCGCCACGGCGAGCTCGTCCAGTGCCGCGGCGGCTTCGGCGGAGCCCGGGATGAGGGCGGCGGCAGCTTCGAAGCGCTGTTGCGCAAGACCAAACTCCCCGCTGTCCAGGGCAGCGTAGCCCTCGGACATGGCGGCGTTGAAGCGCTGGTCGCGCAGGGCTTCGGCAACGCGTTCGCGTTCCCCGGCGACCGTGCCATGCCGGGGATCCGCGACCAGCGCAGCCTCCAGCCGGTCCAGCGCCGAGGCGAGGTCGCCACTCTCCTCGAAAGCGCGCGCTTCTTCGACGGCGGTGATGACTTCCGGCAGTGCCTCGATGCGCGGACGTCGCTCTTCAAGCGCCGCGTCACCGGGCTCCAGCAGCTCTGCCAGGGCGAAGGCCTCGCGGGAAGCGCCTTCGTCCAGGGCTTCGATCGCCGTGTCCGTGGCCTCGAGCTGGGCAGCGAAGCGCTCGGGCAGCTCCCCTTCCAGGGTCAGGGCCTGCTCCAGGGCGGCGCCGTAGCTGGCGATGGCCTGGTCAAACTCACGTTCTCGGTAATGGGTGTCTCCCGCCTCGGCTTCCGCCGCAATGGCGGCCATGGCCTGGGCCGCCCAGGTCTCACCGCCACGGCTGACCAGGTTCTCCTGCACATCCAGCAGTTCCCCCAGCAGTTCCTGGGCTTCGCTGCGCGCCCGGGCCGCGACGGCGTCGGCGAAGGGAGAGGGCGCGTCGCCGGTAGCGGATGCATCCTTGCCCGCGGCGGGGGCCGGGGCACGTGCTGTCGGCGTGGCCGGGGCGGCACTGGCGGCGGGGGGCGCGTCTTCGTCGCGATCAACCCAGCGCGGCAGCAGGAACAGAACGATGATCGCCAGCACGGCCAGCAGTGCAAAGGCTGGCAGCAGCCAGGGGGGGCGATGGCTCGCTGCGGGGGGAGGAGTCGCTGAATCCTCCGCCTGAGGCGCACTGAAGGGCGTGGGTTCTACCCGCTGATAAGGTTCGGACATGGACAGTTCTATCTAGGGCTGGGCGGTGTCGGATTCCGGCGGTACAAGCTCGCCGATTTCGTTGCGATAGATCTCCGCGAGGACTTCACGCCACTGGGCATACTGGTCTTCCACGCTGCCGGAAATCATGACCGTGCGGTCCTCAAGCTCAATCACCTGGGGGGTGATCTCCGCCTCGAGGGACTGGCCGATTTCCTCCAGCGCTTCGACATGAATCTGGGCTTCGGCGCGGCTTTCGAGGCCGCTCTTGAGCAGGTAGCCGCCACCGATGATGGCGACGTTGCCCGCGGTGCGGGTGCTGCCGTCGCCACTGCTCGCGGCGGCGATGCCCGCCAGGATCGCGGCGCCGCCGGCGATGAGCTGCCGCGTGCTCTCGCGTTTGAGTTCCTGATAGGCGACGACCTCTTCGTAACTGAGCTTGCGCCACTCCTGATAGGGGCCGTACATGTCGTCAGAGAAACTGCCGTAGTACTCCTGCAGCGTATCGACAAACACGTGGTCCCGCTCCCGCAGGCGCCGGACCCGGGCGAGCATGGGATCGTCTTCGGCGGGCAACCGCACCACCAGCAGCTTGCCCTTGCGGGTGCGGTCCAGATAGCCCTCGAAGGCGTCGGCGGAGAAGCTCTGGGCAAAGAGCAGCTCGGATACGGTGCGGATTTCGTGACGAGCCATCGGGGGCAGTTCGTCGAAGCGCCGCACCAGATCATTGGCGATGGCGTGATAGATCGCCTGGAAGGGGTCGTACTGGCTGCGGGTTTTCGCGTCGTAGGCGTAGCGACTCGCCGTTGCCTCGTACTCTTTGTCGAGCCAGACATATTCTCGGGAGTCCCGGGCCAGAACTTTCAGTCGCAGGGTCTCGCCGTCGGAGTGCAGAATGGTGCCGGAGACCATGAGATCGGTGATGCGCTCGTCGTCGGGGACGACGCGCACCGCACCCCAGGCACCGGAGTTTTGCAAAACCTCCGCCAGCAGCCTGGGGATGTAGCGCGCTTCGGCCCGGCGCACCTCCGGGTAGATGCGCTCGTCCTCGTCGGCGACATCGAGGCCCGGATCGAAAATCGAAACGGAAACGTCCAGCAGCTCTGCTTCCGGTGGCGCATAGGCGGGGCTCTCCAGGGCCGGAACGGTGGTGCTCTTTACCGTGGAGCTGACGCAGCCCCCAAGGCTCAGGGCGACGCCCAGAAGCAGCATTAGGCGCAGCGCCATACCAGGGGCACCGTCGGGTCTCCTCATGGCTGGCGAATGCCCTTGTACTTGCGGTATTCCGCCCACAGTTTTTCGCGCACGGCGGGATCGGGCTCGCGCATCGCGGCTTCGCGCAGCTGGCGGGCTACGACGTCATCGTCGTTGCCGTTGGGAATGTCTTCCGGGGGCGGATATTTGGCTGTGTTCTGGGGCGCGCTGCCGCCTCCGGCGCTGGCTCCACCCATGCCGCCGCCGACGCTGTAGCCACCGCCGCCGACCTCCCGACCATAGGCGCCGTCATTGCTGCTGCCGGCACCCCCCGCGCCGCCGGCGGAGGCGGTCTCAAGGGGTTCGTCGCGGGGCGTTTCGCGGGCTGCGCTGCGCTGCGCGGCCTGTTCTTCGAGAATCATGGCGTCGAACTCGCCCATGCCGCGTTCGAGCTCGGCATCCAGAATCGCCACCTGCTCTGCAGGCGTCATCGTGCCCTGCGTACCGGGATAGCTGCCGTACACGCCGCCGCCACCGGTCTCACCGTCGTCGCCCTGGTCGTCGGAACTTCCCGACCCCGGGGAGCCGGGAAGCCCCGGGACTCCGGGGATGCCGGGAATACCCGGAATGCCAGGTATAGCTACCGTCGCGGTGCCTGTGGCGGTACCCGCTCCTGTTTGTGAGGTGCCGTCGCTGCCATCCGCAGCGCTGTCTCCGTTGCTGCTGCCGGCGAAAACCGGTGCCTGGTCGTCCATGGAGGGCAGGGCATCACCGCCGGCGCTGTCTTCAAAGCCGGGTTCCCCGCCGCCGCTCTCGCCACTGTCATCCGTGCCGCCGCCCGCCGATTGCGCCGAGCTCTCGCCCTCACTGCCGGTGTCCGAGGCGGTGCTCTGCGCGCCCGGGGCCTCGCCCTCGGGGAATTCACCCATGTCGCGGCTCTCGCCTTCGCTCCCCGCGCCACTGCCGTAGAGATCCCCGTCTTCACTGCCCTGGCGTCCCTCGCCACTTTCGCCGCTGGCACCGCCGGACTCACTCGCCGCGCTGCCCGCGGACGGTGTTCCAGCGCTGCTGCTCGGGCTGCTCGCGCTGCTCTGACTCGGGCTGGTTCCCGCCTGCCCTTGGCCGCTGCTGGGGGAGCTGGACGAGCTGCTGGCTGAACTACTACTGGATGAGCTGCTGCTCGAAGAACTGCTGCTTGATGAGCTGCTCGAAGAGCTGGAAGAGCTGGAAGAGCTGGAAGAGCTGGAGCTCGACGAGCTGGAGGAGGACGGGCTGGACGATGGAGGCGTCGGCAGGCTCGGCGTCGTCGGTGTCGTGGGATTGCTGGCGCTGGGGCACCCCGTCAGCACGACGGTGATCGCCGCACAGCCCAGTGCGGTGCGAATGAGTCCCCGGGCAGGGAGTATTTTACCAATCGGCGGTGTCATAGGCCCAACGCAGTCCCTGAGTTTCTACTGGCATTCCATCGCTGATTCGGGGTCGAAAAAGCGTTTGTCGGAAGCGTCGCATGATGCTGTCGGCGCTATCGTCATTGGACGGATGATTGTCCACCCGGACCAGGTCCGTTACCCGGCCCCGCTCCGATACGCCGAATTCTAACAGCAACGCCCCCTCCCGCTCCTCGATGCGCGGTGGCAGCGTGCGCACCCCTTCAATCGCAGGCAGGGGCACGGGCACCCCGAACAGGGAGTCCACAATAGCTTGGTCCGCATCCCGCGCCGCAAGTTCCCCAAAGATCTCGCCGTAAACCGCCATGGCCTCGCCCCGCTTGCCATGCCAGAGCTTCCAGTCCCCCTGCAGAATCAGGGTGTTGGCGGAGTGCTCCAGATCGAACTCGGGCTGCATGGCAGAGACGTCATAGATCGCCCGTATCTCCGCATTGCCCTGCTTGTAGCTCTCGTTGCGATAGGACATCTGCATCGACTGCTCGTCGCTGAAGACGCCCCCCGTGCGGTAGTGCCCCGAGCTGGTCTCGCCGACAAAGCCGCTGAGCAGATACTGGGCCTGAAGCATGCCGTACAACGGCTCGAGGAGCAGCGGAGAGTCTTCACCCTCGACGTTCACGAGTTCCGTCAACGCCAGGCGGTGCAGGCTGAACATGTTGATGAGCCGGGAGAACGGCGCGTCGCCCAGGTCCGCCTCGTAGGCTTTGCGCTGCCAGCGAGCGTGGTGCATAAAGGCCTGGGCGCGGGTGACATCGGTCAGCGCCTGGGTCTGGATGCGGTACAGATAGCGCTGGCGCTCATCAGCCACCGAGTATTCGCCCTGGGCGATATGGCTGGCGATTTCGCCCTGGAGCATCGCCATCTGGCGGTCACTGTAGAGACCCTCGTTGATCCGGGTCAGGTGCACGCCGCGTTTGAAGGTCTCGATGGCTTCTCCGTGGGCGCCATTGCGCTGCAGCGCCAGGCCGAGGCCCAGGAGCTGCTCCGCCAGACCGTTGGCATAGGCACCGCCGCGGGTTTCGAGCTCCGCTATGCGGTGCTGGTAATCGCGGACGTCCGCCAGCAGGTTTTGCCGCGCCTCCGCCTCGCTCTCCAGGGCGGCGTCCCGCGCACCGGCCTCGGCAGCCGGCGTGCTCGCCGGCACCGGGTCGCTCGCGAGCAGCGCCACCAGAGGCAGTGCACTCAGCGTCAGGCCCCGGCCAGTGCAGCGGCGCCGGTGCCGGGGTACTCGTTGTTGCGGTGTCTGGTTCATGGGCCCCCGCGTCAGCCATTGCATAAATTCATCTACGCTATATACGCACTATAGGCGAAGCTGGCTCTCCAGGCAGTACCCGTGGTCGTCATCGCCTGCAGCTGGCAGACTGGCCCGGTTACCGGATCCACTGGAACAAGGCTCATGGACACTCTGGCAGAAGCAGTTGAAGAACGTCTCGTCGCGCTGTTTCAGCGCTTGCACGGGGGTGACGATGCTCCGCCGGCCATGCGCCTGCGCCTGGAGGGCCTGCTCGAGGCAGCCGTGCTGCAGGGAGAGCTGACGGAGGCGTCCGCGGATGTGCTCATCGACGCGGTGCACCGGCAGGTTTTCGGTGAAGGTCTGGCGGCGCGCCTCGGTGACGGCTGGCACGGCGCCCATCCGTATCCCGAACTGCCGGTCTTCGCCCGCCGGGCCCCCGTATCTCCCAGCACCGGCGATTGACTATACTCGGGGTTCCTCAACACTGGACCCCGGCCATGACCTCTGTTTTTCGAATTCTTTCCCTGCTCGCACTGGGCGCGCTGCTCGCCGGCTGCGGTACCACGCCCCTCGAGGCGGTCAGCGATTTTGACGAGAGCTACGATTTCGCCGCCGTGAAGACGCTTAGGATTCTCCCCATCGACCGTACCTCCGCCGCCGAAAAGCTCATCAGTGACCTGCAGGTGGAGCGCATAGACCAGGCCCTGAGCGACGAGCTGCGGGCGAAGGGCTACGCGATGGCAGCGACGCGAGACGAAGCGGACCTCTATCTGTCCTGGCACCTGGTAACCCGGGAGAAAACCGATATTCGCTCCTACAATGCAGCCAGCACCTACAACTGCTGGCGCTGCGGTCCCCCCGTGTCGGACGTGAGTGTGCGCCAGTACACCGAAGGCACCTTCATCGTGGATCTCATCGATCCCCATCGCAATCGCTCCGTGTGGCGCTCGACGATCCAGTCGCGCCTGAAGGCCCAGCCGGACCCGGAGCGTGCAGCTGAGAACAGAGCGCGCGCCGCCACCGCGGTCTTCGCCAACTTCCCGCCGCAGAACTGATGGGAGGTCGCTTCGAAGACTACCGGCGGGAATATACCGCCGGAGGGCTGGTCGAAGACGAGCTGGATCCATCGCCGATCCGCCAGTTCGAGAGCTGGCTGGCGCAGGCGGTGGACGCGGGGCTGGCGGATCCGACCGCCATGGCGCTGTCTACGATCGACGGGCAGGGACGCCCCTGGCAGCG
>CAXBBA010000115.1:0-6496 GCA_963973805.1 uncultured Halieaceae bacterium
ACGGCCTGCACGTCCTCGGGGAGTCCTGGCGGATTCTCTCCGCGCTCCAGCGCCTCCACCAGGTCGCTCCATTCGCGGTAGCGCTGCTCCTGATCCCGAAAACCCGTGAAGTCATGGAAGCGCTGGGGGTCCAGCAGAGACAGACGCTCGAAGTGTGCCTCCTGCCCGACCTGCTCCGGTGTGGCCGTCAGCAGCAGCATGCCGTCCACGTGCACGCTGAGCTCCCGCAGGAACGTCATCGCCTCGTCCGTCTCACCGAAGCGATGGGCCTCGTCCACGATAAGCAGGTCCCAGGGACAGGCCAGGCTCAATTCCCGGGCCCGGAGGTCCTGGAACAGGCTGCTGCCGCACAGCACCAGCTGCTCCTCCTCAAAGGGATTGCTGTGCTCCGCATTTTCGATGCGTTCTTCATCGTAGATGGAAAACGCCAGGTTGAAACGCCGGCGCATCTCGACGAGCCACTGGAACTGCAGGGAGTCGGGCAAGACGATGAGGACCCGCCGGCTGTCTCCGGACAGCAGCTGGCGATGGAGGATCATGCCCGCTTCGATGGTCTTGCCCAGGCCCACTTCGTCGGCGAGGAGCACCCGGGGCGCGTGGCGTTCGCCCACCTCCCGGGCGACGTATAGCTGGTGGGGAAGCAGGGACGTGCGGGTGCCGAGGAGGCCCCGCAGTCCGCTTTTCTCGAGGCGGTTCAGTTCCGTGCAGGTGCGCAGGCGCAGGGCAAAGGCACTGTGGCTGTCGAACTGCCCTGCCAGCAGGCGCTGGCGCGGCGTCGCGAGGTCCACGTGATCATCCAGGTCGAGCTCCAGCACGGCCTCGGGCTCCGTCGATCCCGGAAGCAGGATGGCGTAGGCGAGGAGTTCTTCGGTCTCGGCGACGTTGACAACCGTGCCCTCGCGACCATCCCGGGTACGCAGTGTGTCGCCTTCGCGCAGGCGCAGTCGCGTCAGGGGAGCGGTGTCCGTCGCGTAGGTTCGATCCTCCTCCACTGCGGGGAAGTGCAGCGTGACACGGCGCCCGGCGATTTCCACCACCAGGCCCAGACCGAGTTCCGCATCCGCATGGCTTAGCCAGCGCTGTCCGATCGCGAAGCTCACTGCACCGTCTCCCGGACGGGGAAGAACAGCTGATCGGTGTTGCGTGCACATTGCGCGAGGAGTTGGGCGACGGGAAGCTCCTTGATGTCCGCGATCTTCTCTGCAACGAAAGGCAGAAAGCGTGGCGCGTTGGGTGTGCCGCGGTAGGGCACGGGGGTCAGGTAGGGCGCATCGGTCTCGAGAAGGATGCGCTCCACGGGGGTGCGCAGCACTGCCTCGCGCACGTTCTCCGCGGTCTTGAAGGTCACCATGCCGTTGTAGCCGAGCATGAACCCGGCCTCGATGGCGAACTCCGCCAGGTCGAGGCCGGAGCTGAAGCTGTGGATGACGCCGCGCCGGTGAAGACTTCCCAGATGCTCCCGCAGGATGGCCTGCATGTCGTCGTCGGCCTCGCGGCTGTGGATGACCACGGGCAGGTCCAGTTCGGCGGCGAGCTGCAGTTGCCGCGCAAACACCTCCCGTTGCACCTGGCGATCCGCATGGTCGTAGAAGTAGTCGAGGCCGATTTCTCCGATCGCTACCACCTTCGGGTCCTGTGCACCGTCACGCATCTGCTGGGCAACAGCGTCGCTGAAGCCTTCCGCCTCGTGGGGGTGGACTCCCTGGGTGCAGAAAATGTGCGCTGCGCTGGCGGCGATGCGCCTCACCGTGTCCAGGTTTTCCGGGCTGACGGATATGGTGATAACGCGTTCGACACCGACGGCGCGGGCGGCATCGAGTTCTCTGGACAGATCGGCGTCGTCGAGATAATCCAGGTGGCAGTGGGTTTCTGTCATGGGGAATCCCAGATTGGGGATTTCCCGGCGTTGTTTTTTCATCGAATGCTCACGGAGGGGTACCCGGAGTGAGGTGTATCCGGGCTTCAATTGCGCCATTATATCGGGTCTATGAGAGCACTGCTGATAGTCCTTTGCGTCCTGCTGTTTTCTCCGCTTTCCCGGGCGGCGGAGCCCTACGGGCGCGACTTCGTGCTCCTCGCGGACCTGGCCGATGCCTTTGAACCCCCCGGCGCGGCGGAAGCGCCGCCACCGGAGGATTTGCGGGCGCACATCCGGGACCTGGAGCAGCGCCTGCAGGAGCAACGCAACGCGGGCGGGCCCTATGCGCCGGCCCAGGCGGAGACGCTGGGGGACCTCGCCCGGCTGCTCGAACAGACGGGGCGGGGGCGGGAGGCTCTGGAACTCCGCGAGAAGGCGCTGCATCTCGTGCGTGTCAACGATGGTCTCTACAGTCCCACGCAGGCTCCCTTCGTCCGGGAGATACTCGAGGCCCTCCGTCGCAGCGGAGATCTTCCTGCGCTGGATGACCGCTACAACTATTTCTTTCGCCTCTACGGCTCCGGGCGCCCGCCCTGGGACGACCGGCGCTGGAAGGCTCTCCTCGAGTATGTCGATTGGCAGCGCGAGGCCCTGGCGGTGGAGCTTGATGGTGGCGATCCCCGGGACCGTCTCCTCGAACTCTACGACCTTCTCGACGATGTGCAGGAAGCTCTGCTCACACCCGCCGACGGCATCCTGAAGTGGCGTCGCCTCGTCGATACGGTCCATGCCCGCCTCGCCGTCTTCTATCTCCTCGAGGATCTTGTGCAGCCCCAGGAAGACTTCCGCTCCATACGCGGCGACATACGGCGCTTCGACGATCCGGGGGAGTTCGACCTGCGTCGGGAGCGCCTGGAAAATCTGCACCGGTCCCTGAAGAGCCGGGGTAAGAGCATCATCGAAGAGGCGCTGATGCTGGTTCCTCCGCAGGCGTTTCGCGAACGCATGGAACTGGAGCTGGCCCTGGCGGACTGGCTCCAGTGGTACGGCACGACCCGCGAGGCACGGCAGCGATACCTCACGATCTGGAAGGCGCTGCGGGAGCGTGGTGATGATGCGACCATCGCCCGCTGGTTCAGCGGGCCGCGACCTCTGCCGGCGGATGGTGCCTTTCGCAGCGCCGGCGATCCCTCCGAGTCGCTGCTGGTCAACGTGAGCGTGTCCGAGTCGGGGCGGGGACGGGGGGCGGCGGAGCAGCCCCCGGAAGGGCAGAAGCGCGCCATTGGACGCCTGACCAGCTACATCGCCAACACCCGTTTTCGTCCGCGGATCGTTGACGGCGAAGTGGTGGAGGCACGCTACGAGAACGTGCCCTGGGTGCTGCTGTACCGCTGAACTGGCAGCCGGTTCTCCCGGCTGCGGTCAGTAGTTGTTGATCACCAACAGGGCGCCCGAAGTGCCGACACCGCCGCGGGTGCTCCAGTTGAGTACCTCGCCGCCGTGGCGATCGATGCAGCGTTGGGCCATATCGTGGAAGGTCGGGCGCTCGGGGTCCGCGATGATTACCCGCTCGACACCGGCGTCCAGTGCCCGGTTAACGAGGTTGCTCACGGGGCCCACGAGTTCATCCCAGAAACAGATATCCGCCGCGATAAGCGTATCGAAGTCGCTGAGCCAGGCTTTGGTCAGGCGCTCGAAGCGCGCCACCCGGTGCGTGGTCTCTACGCCGTTGATCGCCGCGGTGGCATCGAGGAAGGGAAACACAAGGGGGTCTGCATCGACGGAGGTAACGCTGGCGCCAAACTCCTTTGCACACCAGATGCCCCCAATGCCCCAGCCACAGCCGGCGTCGATAACCCGCCGGGGTTTCGGGTCGGGGTTGCGATGCAGGTAATCGATGATGAGCGTGCTGGATTTCCACAGCTTGTTGCCGTGGATCGCCGGCGCTTCATGATTGCGTTTTGCCCGGCGGATCTCCGGGTGACGGGAGGTGGGGAAGATCGCCCCGCGAAAGCGGTGTTGCTGAGGCTCGGGCACAGTCAGTCCGTCGCCTCGACGTCTTCCGCCTGGGGTCCCTTGTCCGTAGTCACCACACGATAGCTGACGGGGGAGCCGTCCTTGAGGGTACGGCGACCGTCACCGACGATGGAGCGGTGATGAACGAAAATCTCTTCGCCGTTATCACGCACGATAAAGCCAAAGCCCTTGGAGCCGTTGAACCACTTCACCGTGCCACTTTCCCGCGGCCCGGCAGCGGCGGGCTTGTCCGCGGGCTTCTTGCCTTTGTCGTTTTTGGGTTTGGATGGTTTTGCCTTGTCACGCTTCGGCTTCTTGCCTTCCCCGCGGGCCGGGGCCGCCGGAGCCGACGATTCGGCGAGAGCCGATGGCATGGGCAGCGGTTTGTGGCTGGCAATGACCGCGAGGAGTGCGGCGACAGCGCTGGGAAGCAGAAGAGCAGAGAAAGAAAGAGTGGGCTGCAGCAGGGGAGTGACTGCAGAGACGAGTAGCGCCGAAAGCAGGGCGAACACGATCTTGCCTGGTATAGACATGGTGATCCTCAGGTATGTAGGAGGATGCCGTGGGGCATCTTCGGGTTATAGTTTTGCGACGTCTTCCGCCTGAAGGCCCTTGGGGCCTTCCACCAGGGTGAATTCCACGGTCTGACCCTCGCTGAGGGTGCGATAACCGTCACCCTCAATGGAGCGGAAATGTACGAAAACATCTCCATCGAAGTTCTCGCCCGTGATAAATCCAAAGCCCTTGGCGTTGTTGAACCACTTCACGGTTCCGTGGGTTCGTTCGCTCATGGGTTGTTCCTCAATCTTCGGTTCATGCTGTTATGGCCCTGGAACTCTCCGGTCCCTGGCCTCGGTGTGGACGCAGGCCGCCAGGGCTTGCGCCCCGATCCTTATGTGCGAAGTTTCTCCTGCTGTCCGCGAAGCTTCGCCAGCGCCTGTTCCTGCGCTTCGAGCTTGCTTCGCTCCTTTGCCACCACGGCCTCGGGAGCCTTGGCGACAAAGCTGGCATTATCCAGCTTGCCGCGTATGCGCTGCAACTCGCCTTCGAGCTTTTGAATTTCCCGCTCCAGGCGCTGAAGCTCGGCATCGCGGTCGATGAGATCGGCCAGGGGGACGAGAATTTCGAGGGTGCCACTGAGTCCCGTTGCGCAGGCTGGGGGTTCGTCGGCGTCGAGCCAGGCGATGGCCTCCAGGCCGGCGAGCTGGAGCAGCTCCGGCTCCAGCGTGGTGAGGCGACGCCGGTCGTCATCGTCACCGGCGCGTAGGAGCACGGGGATGCGTTTGCCCGGGGGGATCTGGGTTTCGCCCCGGATCGTACGCACCGCCAGGGCGAAATCCTTCAGCCACTGCACGTCAGCTACGGCGTCGCCGTCGCTGCGGCCTTCATCACTTGCGGGGAAGGGCTGGAGCATGATCGTCTCCGCCGCGGCACTGCCCGTGTCCCGGGCCAGGGGCGCGACGTTCTGCCAGATCTCTTCTGTGATGAAAGGCATGAGGGGGTGCAGGACGCGCAGGCTTTCCTCGAGCACCCGGATCAGCGTGCGACGTACGCCGCGCAAGCGGGCCTCGTCCTCGCTGTTGCGCAGCGTGACCTTCGACAGTTCAAGGTACCAGTCGCAATACTCGTTCCAGATGAAATCGTAGATCAGCTGTGAGGCGAGGTCGAAGCGGTAGTTTTCCAGCGCCTGGCGGAAACCGGCCACGGTGTCGTCCAGCGCTGAGAGTATCCACCGCTCAGCCACACCCAGATCGTAAGGCGCGCCGGGGTCCTGGCCACAGTCCTGACCCTCGCAGTTCATCAGTACGTAGCGGGCCGCGTTCCAGATCTTGTTGCAGAAGTTGCGAAAGCCTTCGATGCGACCGATATCGAACTTGATGTCCCGCCCCGTTGCGGCGAGGGAGTAGAAGGTGAAACGCAGGGCGTCCGTACCGTAGGCGTTGATGCCATCGGGGAACTGGCGGCGCGTGGCGTCGCGGATTCGCTCTTCCTGCTGGGGCTGCATCAGGCCGGCGGTGCGTTTCTCGAGCAGGCCGTCGAGGTCGATGCCGTCGATGAGATCGATGGGGTCCAGGACGTTGCCTTTGGATTTGGACATCTTCTGGCCTTCCGCATCGCGCACGAGACCGTGCACGTACACCTTGCGGAAGGGGATCTCACCACGCATATGCAGGGTCATCATGATCATGCGTGCGACCCAGAAGAAGATGATGTCGAAGCCCGTGACCAGCACGCTGGAAGGATGGAAATGCTGCAGCTCCGGTGTCTCGTCGGGCCAGCCCAGGGTGCTGAAGGTCCACAGCGCGGACGAGAACCAGGTGTCGAGCACGTCTTCGTCCTGGTGCAGGGGCAGGTTGTCGGGGAGCTCGTGGGCGGCGCGTACGGCGGCTTCATCCTCGCCCACGTAGACATTGCCCTGCGCGTCGTACCAGGCCGGTATGCGGTGCCCCCACCAGAGCTGGCGGCTGATGCACCAGTCCTGGATGTCGCGCATCCAGGCGAAGTAGGTGTTCTCCCATTGCTTGGGCACGAATTCGATCTGGCCGCTTTCCACAGCCTGGATGGCGGGTCCCGCCAGGGTCTTGGCGTCCACAAACCACTGCTGGGTCAGGTAGGGCTCGA